>WTIB01000256.1 GCA_011522905.1 Crocinitomicaceae bacterium
TCAAAATGGTCAAGTATATAGATTTATTAAGCAATAATTTCATAAATAGATAGCGTTAAGGGGGCCTCGGTCCCCTTTTTGTTGTTATTGACTTTTATAAAGTATCCTTATTTAATAGATGTACACTATCTTTGCGGACATAATGTGTTTATCATGAGTTTACAGGAATTATCAGAACAAGAACTTTTTAGAAGGGAATCCTTAAAAAAGCTGAGAGAGATTGGAATAGAACCCTTTCCAGCTGAATTATTTCCCGTTGATACGCTTTCCAATGAAATAAAAAACAAGTACGAAGAAGGTAAAAAGGTTTGTCTAGCTGGCAGAATCATGAGTAAACGCATAATGGGAAAAGCCTCTTTTGCCGAAATGCAAGACTCCGCTGGAAGAATACAGCTTTATTTTAATCGTGATGAAATATGTCCAGGGGAAGATAAGTCCATGTATAATGATGTCTTTAAAAAGCTATTGGATTTAGGGGATTTTATCGGAGTAAATGGAACTGTTTTTAAAACACAAGTAGGTGAAACCTCCGTTCATGTTGACAATTTTACTTTTTTAAGCAAGTCAATACGGCCCCTTCCCTTACCAAAAATAGATGCTGAAGGAAATGTGCATGATGCATTTACCGATCCAGAATCCAGATATCGTCAAAGATATGTTGATTTGGTGGTTAACCCACAGGTAAAAGAGACTTTTATTAAGCGCTCAAAAATCATTGCTTCCATGAGATCCTTTTTAAATTCAAAAGGCTACCTAGAAGTTGAGACACCAATTTTACAGTCTATTCCTGGGGGTGCTGCGGCTCGACCGTTCATCACCCATCATAATGCACTAGATATTCCATTATACCTGAGGATAGCGAACGAATTGTATCTAAAAAGATTAATTGTTGGGGGGTTTGATGGTGTTTATGAATTCGCTAAAGACTTTAGAAATGAGGGGATGGATCGAACACACAATCCCGAATTCACCCAGATGGAAATTTATGTAGCCTATAAAGACTACATATGGATGATGGAATTTGTGGAAGATATGCTCGAAAAAATATGCCTAGATGTATTGGGCACAACTGATGTCCAGATTGGCGACAATAAGGTGAGCTTTAAAAAGCCGTTCAAAAGGATTAGCATGATTGATGCCATCGCCGAACATACGGGTATCGATATATCAGAGATGAATGAGAGCCAATTGCGAGAAACTTGTAAAAAACTCAATATTGAAACAGATGAAAGTATGGGCAAAGGCAAGCTCATAGATGAAATATTCGGAGAAAAGTGTGAAGGCAATTATATACAACCAACATTCATTACAGATTATCCTGTTGAAATGTCCCCATTGTGTAAAAAGCATAGAAACAATCCAGAACTCACCGAACGTTTTGAGCTGATGGTGAATGGAAAGGAACTTGCAAACGCCTATTCAGAACTGAACGACCCCATTGACCAAAAGGAACGCTTTGAAGAGCAAGTGAAATTGTCGGAAAAAGGAGACGATGAAGCCATGTTTATTGACATGGATTTTGTCCGGTCTCTCGAATATGGGATGCCCCCAACTTCAGGAATGGGAATAGGAATTGATCGTCTTTGTATGTTCCTTACAAACAATGCCTCCATACAGGAAGTCTTGTTTTTCCCACAAATGCGTCCCGAAGTAAAAACAGTGAAGCTTGAACTGTCTGAACATGAAAAAGCCATTCATGAAAATCTAAAAAAAATGAACAAGTGTGAGCTTAAAGAGCTCCGTGGCTGTGTGGAGATGAGTAATAAAGCATGGGACAAAGCAATGAAAGGCCTTTCAAAAAAAGGTATTCTGAAAGTGAAAAAGGAAGCCGATTTGTTGTTGGTTACTTTATTGTAAACTAAACTCTTTTAGTCTTTAATTTTTTGTAAAAGTAGCTCATCGACAATATATGGGGTAAGCTGATACACGAGATGAATATAAATATTTGGGCAATATTATAATCCCATCCCATTCCTGTATTCAAGAAAAGAGCTACAAATAAAACGAAAGCGCCCAAATTAAATGGCAAGGCCGTTTTAAATAAACTCCAATTGCTTTCTTTGAAAGATGTTCTCAAATGTTTCCATCCGCTCCAGCTGTGATGAAAGACAAAATAGATGGCAAACGCCATTACCAAAGGAAGCCAATAGCTTAATGCCAGAAAGCAGGTCAGTAAGAGCCAGGGTAGTGACCGGTGCAATCTAGCTAATATAAAAGAAACGATAAGTGACCATGTGAATAAGCCCAGCCATGGAAGTTC
>WTIB01000109.1 GCA_011522905.1 Crocinitomicaceae bacterium
GGTTTGTCATTCAGGTATTCCCCATAGAATTTAAACGCTTTCATTCTTTCTATTAGCGCATTCAATTCACTTGAATTACCTAACTCAATGCCAACGACTGCTGGGGCATTTTCACGGCTTTGCTTTTTGGAATACTCAAAATGAGTAATGTCATCATTTGGTCCCAATACCTTATCAATAAAATCCCTTAATGCTCCTGCCCGTTGAGGAAAACGCACCACGAAATAATGCTTGACTCCAGCATGTAGAAGTGCTCGTTCTTTTATTTCTTCTGTTCGGGTGATGTCATTATTGCTTCCACTGAGCAGGCATACCACATTCTTGCCGGCAATTTCGTTTCGATACTGATCCAATACAGCAACGGTCATCGCTCCTGCCGGCTCCACCACTATGGCGTCTTTGTTATACATGTCCAAAATAGTCTGACATATTTTACCTTCATGTACCGTAACTATTTCATCAAGGTGTTGCTTACATAGCTCAAAGTTGAGTGCTCCTACCTTTTTGACAGAGGCTCCATCTACAAATTTATCGATGTATTGAAGTTGTGTAGGGTAACCTTTCTCGAATGCGTCTGACATGGAAGGAGCACCCAAAGGCTCCACTCCTATAATCTTGGTTTTAGGAGACAGTGCTTTAAATACTGAAGACATTCCTGAAGCAACGCCACCACCACCAACTGGCAAGAACAAATAATCGATCCCCACCTCAGATTGCTGCAGTATTTCTAACGCAATGGTAGCCTGTCCCTCAATTACTTTTTCATCATCAAAAGGGTGAATGAAGGACATCTGATGACGGTCACCATACTTTTTGGCATCATTAAAAGCATCATCAAAAGTATCTCCCGTCAGGATAACTTCAATATATTTTCCGCCAAACATTTTGACCTGCTCAATCTTTTGTTTTGGGGTCGGTGTAGGCATAAATATGCACCCCTTAATCTGCATCTTTGAACAAGAAAAGGCGACACCTTGAGCGTGATTTCCCGCACTCGCACATACCACTCCTTTTTGCAATTCATTTTGAGAAAGGCTGGATATCTTATTGAAGGCACCACGAATTTTGTATGAACGTACCTGCTGCAAATCCTCTCTTTTCAAGTAAATCGAAGAGCTGAATTTTCGGGATTGCGTGGCATTGATCGTCAATGGTGTTTCAAGCACCACTGATTCCAAATTGGCTTTCGCCTCATTAACCTTGTCAAGAGCTACTTTATACATATTCCTGTTGATTTTCAACCTTCGACATCGCTGCTCTTAATCTGCTGCCGACATGCTCAATTGAATGGTTTTCGATGGATTGATTGACCTCATTGATATCGTATCTACTTAAAATGGTCTTATCTGAGTAAACACCTCCCATTAGGTTCGAGTCTATTTTTTTCATGAAATCAGAAAGTAAGGGACGGCATTCGTGGTCGAACAAATAACATCCATACTCCGCAGTGTCAGAAATGATTCGGTTCATTTCATACAGTTTTTTTCGTGCAATTGTATTGGCAATTAAAGGCAATTCATGAAGCGACTCATAATAAGCTGATTCTTCCTTTATGCCAGAATTGACCATCGTTTCATATGCGAGCTCAACTCCTGACTTCACGAATGCCAAGAGCAAGGTTCCATTTTCGAAATATTCAGCCTCCTCATAACGACCTGCTGTTGCAGGAGTTTTTTCAAAGCTTGTTTCTCTGGTATTCGCCCTCCATTGAAGCAAGTTTGTATCGTCCTTAGACCAATCATTCATCATTTCCTTAGAGAATTCACCTGAAAGAATTTGACTCATGTGATTTTCAAATAAGGGCTTCATTAAATTTTTGAGCTCCTCAGACAATTCATATACTTTTAGCTTTTGGTGATTTGATAAACCTCCCAGCATCTTTGTGAGCCCGCCTTCTTTAAGCTCTTCAGCCATGGTTTCCCATCCAAATTGAATAAGATTTGATGCGCGTCCAGGTGCTATGCCATTTTCAATCATTTTATTAAAAGCCAAAATTGATCCTGTTTGTAGCACACCGCACAAAATGGTTTGCTCTCCCATCAAATCAGACTTTACTTCAGCGATAAAGGAAGAATGTAATACTCCAGCACGGTGACCTCCTGTAGCGTAAGCATAAGCCTTGGCCCATTCAAAGCCTGTTCCATTTGGATCATTTTCTTCATGAACTGCAATCAAAGTTGGTACTCCAAATCCTCTTTTATATTCCTCACGAACCTCAGAGCCAGGTGATTTAGGCGCCATAAGTATGACCGTAATATC
>WTIB01000268.1 GCA_011522905.1 Crocinitomicaceae bacterium
AAGAAAGTACTATTTATAAAAACTTAAAGGGCGCATTTGCGCCCTTTTTTTATGTTTATAACTTTTATTTTGAAAAGAATAAAATGATTAGAAGAATTGAATTTATAGACCTTTAACAAAATCTAAAAATACTTCTTTGTGTCGTTCAAGGTCGATTTTTGGCGATAAAGCAACACGAGCAATATAGTCTTTGTCTCCTTCTTTTGTCGTTCCTTGAGTTGAGGTGGCTGGAACTGTCCAGTAACAGCCTTTGAGCTGCCCATAGCTGACACAATGCTTACTTTCTTCAGGGATATTTTCAATCATAAGATTGATGAGCTTGAGGTTTAAGTCCCTTTTATACAATTCTCTTTCCTCATCCGTATTACCTTGAGAAGGGAGGTCCAATGAAAACACAGACGGTGTAAAGCCTTGGTTGGCCAATTCTTCAGAAACAAAATTAATCCTTGCTTCAGGTAAAGTTTTTTCAATAAAGTTTACAAAGGTTCGGGTATTTAAATAGGCTTTTTTAATTCGTTCATTCATCGAGGGGAGCTGCTTCGCCAATATTTCATACTGAAAAGTAGTAGCTTCATTATCCTGAATAGAAAGGTGAAGCGCTATTTTTTCCATTGATCCTTCTGCTTTTTCATTGGCCACACAATAACCAGCGGTACATTTTCCGCCACTTGGAAATTTTGAGCCACTTACATAGGATATCGCTTTGATTTCAGATAGAATTTCACCTTGACCTAGAAAGTGAATATTTGGACAAAATGTTTGGTCCAAAATGAATACGGGTTCAATTGCTTTTGCACCTGACCTTGTCAACCTCTTTTTGCCTAGTACTTTTTTCAGCTCCAACAAGTCGGGCACTTCTACCCTCGGATTGGTAGGTATTTCAGCGATAATATATGGAACGGCATCATCTTGTGCAACTTGGTGTAAAACTTGATCAATACTGCGCACCATATCATTTTCTCCATCTACATGAAGATCTGTAATCTCTACACCATCAATGGCGTTAGCAATTCGTCGTGCCTGATCATTCGTACCCCCATAACAATTAGTTGGTACAATAATTTGAATTTTTTTAGTGTTTAATGTTTCTTTTGCTTCATGAATAAGTCCCATCAGGATGGCATATTGAATGGATAAGCCACTAGAGGCTACAAGAGGATTTCCACTTGTTTTGGTAATCTGCTGGATTTCTTCAAGTACCTTATTTTTATTTTTTTCAATTCCTGAACTGTTGATTTTGGTTGGGCTACCATTAATTATATTATTGATTATGGCTAAGGAATTAGTTGGGGTCATGGCAATTGTTTCTCGTCTTCTTACATGTTGAATTTCTGAAACATATTCGTCATTCTCTTTACCATTTACCAAAATAATACTACCAAAACTCTCTTGAAAATTGATGATAAAGTCATACTCGTCATTTACATTTATGTCAGATAGGTTTTCTTTATTGGAAATGACAATGGTACTTCCATTAAAATTCGAAGCGGTCTCGTTTTCCTGAATGCTTTGCAAGGTAAATTTGTAACCATATATCTGAGTTAATATTTCCACTGGTAAAGACCACCCATGGTTTGACTCATTATATAGAATCCTTGTCTTTTTATTCAATAATGCATTTCTTCTTAAAATAGAAAGAAGGGGCATTGATTTTGAATTAAAACTAATGACATGACTAGGTGGAACATTGTAAGAGGATGCAATCATCCATTCTAAAACACAGGATAAAGGGTGCCCCAATCGAATGTAGTCAAATGCTGTTGGTAACGAACTTAATGATTTTGTATCTGAAATTCCTAAATCGAATAAGCCCTTGAATTCTTTTAAAAATTGATATTTTGCTTGAGCCTCATCATAAATATCAAGACGGTGAGTCGTTAAATTCAACCAATCATCAGGCATATTTTTGATGACATCCTTAAGGTAAGCATGTATTGTTTCATGTTCCATTTTCTTCATCTTTTAATGGGGCTTGAAAGATACATTTTTTAGTATGTAAATGAAAGTGAAAAAATAGGATTTACAGAGATTCACACCCATTTATGGCAACGCTTAATGCCCTCGTTTCATCAAAAACCTTTAATGATTTGCCCAGTGTATCCATGCCGTAGTGCGATTCCAATAAATGAGTTGAAGGTTAATATTCAATTTAAATAGAATTTCTATCAATCAAGGTACATTCGATAACTTCAGTTTGGTAATCTCTTTCAGGATTGTTAAGACGTTTTATAAGTAAATTGGCCGCTTTCCTTCCCAT
>WTIB01000312.1 GCA_011522905.1 Crocinitomicaceae bacterium
TACTTAGCATTTAAAAGGGGCTTATTAGCCCCTTTTTTCATTAAGTTTGTTTTGGATGAAGTTATTTTTGATTTTATTTTCTTTATTTATTTCGGCGGGAGTATTTTCACAAATTGGGTTTTCTGAATATTCATCTGATACACTTGTAAGCACGTATCGGACTTTTGGAAAAATGAGTGATAATAATCACAGCTTTACAGTTTTTGACCATTCCTTTTTTTCAATCGACAACCCAAATTTTTTTCTCTCTAAAAGTGCTTTAGCATCAAATGGAACATTGATTGATATCCTCGATTTGTCTCATAAATCAACAGATCAAAAGATTAGTGCTTTACCTCATATTGGGTTTGGTTATATTTTTGGTAGTCAAGGAGCTCAACGTGTATCATTTGAATATGGTCAGGTTCTCCCAAAGGATTGGGTACTAAACACTCAGATTCGAACATCAAAGCTTACAGGTTTTTTTAGAAATACCGGATACTCTGAATCTCATTATGGCTTTTCGTTATCGAAACAAGCTGATAAATATGGTTTTATTATCAGTGGTGCAACAGATAAAATTGAAAGGCAATGGAGCGGTGGAGTGATTGATGATTCATTACTTGATTTTTTTGCTCCCCAGTTTATTCCTGTTTACAAAGAGAGTTGTAATTCCATTTTTAAAGGATTTAACGCTTCTGTAGGAAGCTATTTTGGATTGATTAAGAGCAACAAATTGAGTTTGAAATATATAAATGAGTCTTCAATTTATGGATTGAATAGAGTGTTCAATGAGATCGATACCCTCAATGGTATTTATGCTCAGAATTACTTTGATACACTTGTTACAAGAGATGAGTTTCAGCATAGCACTGTTGATCATTTTTCTGGGGTGAGACTTCAATCCGGTAATTTGACCTATAGCTCAGGTTTAAAGGGATCTTATTGGAATTACAGAAACATGGGTCTCTTTAGAGATACTTTGGAGCTGAATATCGAGCATAAGCTATTGCTTCAAAAGAAAAATTGGAAACTCAATCATTCAGCGTCATACAATGCATTGGGTGCCTTTAATGAATGGTACAGCAAACAAAGCGTTGACTACCGCCAGTCATTATCTGATCTCAAGAATTATATTGACTTCGCATTCCGAAATAGTATTTCAAGGTCAATACCTCGGGTGTATCAAAGATTTTACTTATCAAATAATACAGCTTACAACAATTCAAATATGAGTCTGGAATCGACTTACAGTCAAGAATTAAGTGCACAGCTAAATCGTTATTTGGAAGGAAATGGAAATATGAAACTGGAATTGTCACATACTTTAGATATTCATAGGGGTATTTATTTTTTTGATGTACAAAACCTCAATTGGGTCAATAATAGTTCCCTCAGCAACAATACAATTCAGCAGTTTAGAATGTCGTTTTCTTTTGATAAGAATAACCTGAATGTGCGCCAAGCATATCAATATACCTTATTCAATAATGAGGCTTTAATTATACCTAAGCATTATTTATTCGGATCGATAGATTATAAAATGGGATTATTTAAAGACAAGAAAATGGAGGTCATCTTAGGACTTAATTATTCCTTAAATTCCAAAACAAATACTATTTCTGTGATTGAAAATATGGGGATATATGATTTAACCAATATAAATACGGATGAGTTCCAAAATGGATTATTTAATGTAGGTGCATATACGTCCATTGAAATTGAAACATTTCGTTTTTTTCTTAAGGTAAATAACTTAGGCTATTTGTGGAATGATTTACAATGGAGTTACATTGATGGTCTATACCTACCTGAGATTACGGTTAGGTTGGGTGTAACCTGGGATTTCTGGAATTAAGCTTTAATAACTTCTAGCATTTTTGCTCCAATCTGAGCGGGTGAATCAACAACATGAATGCCACACTCTCTCATAATTCTTTTTTTGGCTTCAGCAGTATCATCTTTACCACCAACAATAGCACCCGCATGTCCCATAGTTCTTCCTTTAGGAGCCGTTTCACCTGCGATGAAACCTACAACGGGCTTTGTTCCATGTTCTTTAACCCATTTTGCTGCATTTGCCTCTAAATTCCCACCGATTTCACCAATCATGACGATTCCGTCTGTTTCAGGGTCATTCATTAACAGTTCCACTGCTTCTTTTGTGGTTGTTCCAATAATAGGGTCACCTCCAATTCCGATTGCCGTTGTGATTCCTAAACCGGTTTTTACAACTTGGTCTGCCGCTTCGTAGGTAAGTGTCCCTGATTTTGAAACAATTCCTATCTTGCCTTTTTCAAAAACAAAGCCTGGCATTATTCCAACTTTGGCTTCGTCAGCTGTGATCACTCCGGGACAATTTGGACCGACTAGTCTGCAGTCATATTTATCAATAAAAGCCTTGGCTTTAACCATATCGTTTACGGGAATTCCTTCAGTAATGCAAACAATTACCTTGATACCTGCTTCAGCGGCTTCCATAATAGCGTCAGCGGCAAATGCAGGTGGTACAAAAATTATTGAAACATCGGCATTTGTGTTACTTACGGCTTCTGCTACAGAATTGAACACAGGTTTATCTAAATGACGCTGTCCGCCTTTCCCTGGAGTCACACCTCCCACTACATTAGTTCCATATGCAATCATTTGCTCGGCATGAAAGGTTCCTTCGCTTCCAGTGAAGCCCTGTACAATAATTTTTGAATCTTTGTTGACTAATACGCTCATTTAGACTTTATTTTGGGGTCAAAAATAATCAATGACAAATGAAAAGCAATAGCAATTGTCTTATTTTATTACGTTTTTTGAATTTTTAATTCGACCTTATCAATTTAAGTATGACGATGGCCTTAAAGCCGAATTCCTTCTAAGATATATCCCTCGTTTAACAAAAGCTCAATTAAACCATCTTCCCCACATAAGTGGCCAGCACCAACGGCGAAGAATACACCTTGATTTTCCATGTGCTTTTTCATTTTCGAAATCCAACTTAGGTTTCTTTTTGTAAGTAAATTTTCTTTCACTACAGGTGTAAAATCTTTTTCCGTAAGAGAACACAAAGCATCCAAATCTTGATTCGTATATATATCTTCCATGCGCTTAAAATCATCTTTTGATTCATCCAATTCCGCAAGTTGTTTCATAATAAGATCAACCTGAGATGTGTAGTCAATCTTACTAAAAATATTAAGCTGCTCATTTATTGTTTCCAGTCCTACTTCTCTCATTTTGAGTTTTTCAGCTATTGTTTCCAGTTCTTTTTCATGAGACATATGTTGCTCAGGGAGTGTGTTTTGAAGCATTAACTGTATCAATACAAATGGTTTCGCATGTTTAAAATTTATTTCAAAGTTTTCTTCATTCATCATCAAATCAGTTTCGGCCCATTTTAAAATACTATCCCATTGAGATTCTGTGCAGAATTCTTTAATGGATTTATCCATATCAAACAATAGATTTGGCTCAATTGATTGATTTGAGATATTTGCTACTTCCATGCAGAGAACATCACATTTTGAAATTAATTTTTCAATTTTTTTTGGAAAGAAAAATTTTTCTTGACTCATAACATGCATTGTCCCAAATAGATATGAGGTTTTCTTGTCTTTGGGGTGTGTTATAGAGTAAAGTAGTTGGTTTTGTTGTGAATACGTATGTACTGAAAAATTCGATAGACATAAAAACAGAAAGCATATGAAATTTTTCATATTCAATAGAGGTAAGTTATTGTAATGAATTCAGATCATCATCTGAGAATCCATCTTGAAAATCATTAAAACCATATTCATCCTCTTCAGCGTCCTCGCTATCTTCTGAAATCATTTGAAAGTCATCTGATAGCTCCTTTGAGTCCTCGTGAGGATTTGTTCCAACTGAAAGTATTAGTTCTGGGGAATTAGGAGTTTCTTCCTGAATTCCAATAAGTTCAATCAAGAAGATCCACATTTTCATAAAATCATAGATTAAAATGAACTTTTGGTCGGTATCGAAAAGGCATTCATTAATCCTTGTATTCTTCATGATTTTTAGGTTGGATGATTCTTCCCCTTCACTTAAATCGAGAAGACTGATTTCTTCACCCTTGTCCCAATTTTCGTTCGAAACATAAAAACTTGCCATTTGATCACCTCTAAATTCAAAAGCTTCGATAATAGATTTAAAAAGGGATTCGAAATTCTCATCCTCAGACACGAGAATATCATGAAACACCTCTTCGTTTTTATGAGAATCTAATAGAATTCGAAATTTTAATCCTGGCATATTGTATTCAGCAAATTAATTATGTGTTTCTTTTTCTTTTAAGCCTAATTCTTTGCCAATGTTAAGCATTAATTCTTTGGCTTCTTGATATGAGTTTGATATTTCTCCCTCTAAAATAGCTTCTTTAATCTTTCCCTTAATTACACCAACTTCATAACAAGGTCCAATATCAAATGTTTTCATTATTTCCTCACCATTTACTGGAGGTTGAAAATTTCGAATTTTATCTTTTTCCTCAACAAGCTGGAGCTTTTCTGAAACCATTTTGAAGTTTTCTTGGTAGCGTTTTACCTTAAATTCGTTTTTTGAGGTGATATCTGCATTGCAGAGTAACATAAGATCATCAATATCTTCTCCAGCCTCATTCAGCAATCGCCTAATTGCAGTATCAGTTACTGAACCTTTAACCAATGCAATTGGACGAAGATGTAATCTCACGAGTTTTTGAACATATTTCATTTTAGCATCAAGTGGAAGCCTGTGTGATTTAAAAATTCTAGGCACCATTTTAGAGCCAAGCTCTTCATGGCCATGAAAGGTCCAACCCACTTTTTTGTCAAATCTTTTTGTCGCAGGTTTTGCGATATCATGAAGCAATGCAGCCCATCTAAGCCATAAGTGGTCTGAGGATTTCGATATATTATCTACCACCTGAAGCGTGTGTAAAAAATTATCCTTATGACTTTTACCATTTATTGTTTCAATTCCAGAAAGTTCAAGTAATTCAGGAAAAATATATTGAAGAAGACCTGTTGATTTAAGCAATTTAAAACCCCTTGATGGTTCTGGGCTTAATAATATTTTATTGATTTCATCTGTAATTCTTTCTCGAGAAATAATTTTAATTCTTTCAGATTGCTCCTTTATAGATTTGAGGCATGAAATATCAATTTTAAAATCAAGTTGACTGGCAAAACGAATAGCTCTAAGCATTCTCAATGGATCGTCACTGAAGGTCTCACTAGGATCTAGAGGAGTTTTAATTAATCCAATTTTAATATCTGAAACGCCATTAAAAGGGTCGACAAGTGTTCCAAAAGAATGAGGACCTAAATCAATGGCTAATGCATTAATGGTAAAATCTCTCCGGTATTGATCATCTTTTAGAGTACCTTGTTTCACCATTGGTTTTCTAGAGTCTTTTGAATAGGACTCCTTTCTGGCTGTTACAAATTCTACATCTATATCTTTATACCGAAAGTGAGCCGTACCAAAGTTTTTAAAAACAGACACTTTTTTAACCCTAAGAATTTGAGCGATGTCTTTTGCGAATTCCAAAGCATCTCCATCAACGACAATATCAATGTCTTTAGATTTATTTTCTCGTAAAAGATCTCTTACAAAACCACCAATTACAAAGGCAGAATAATCCTTGTCTTCAAGGTATTTTTTTATCACCTTAAATACGGGATGCGACAAATGTGCTGTAAAATCTTCGTACATAGAACATAAAAATAAGAGAAACTCTTATATGAGATTTCTAGATTATTTTAGTCTAGCAAATCGTCCTCGTCATTGTCAAATGAAAATAAGTCATTTTCAAGAGGTTCATCTTCCTCGAAATACCTGAAGTTTTTTCCACTTTTTTTGTGAGCAGGCATTTTGGTCTTTTTTGCTCGATCAGAATCTGTATCAAAGTTTCTCTTTTTACTCTTTGATGACTTTTTTCTGTTTTCAGGTTTATTAAAGTCTGATGGTGGAAATTGCCCAGCTTTTTCTTCATTTTCATTATTCGTCGTAGCTGAATAATTGGATTCGCGTCTTTGATTTGAATTAAATGATGATCGATTTTGGGGTTTCTTGTTATCGTTTCGATTTTCTGCAATTTTCACAGCCAATCTTCTTCTATTTATTTCAAATCCATCAAGAGCTGATATGGCGTTATTGGCTTCATCTGCATCTGGCATTTCAACAAAGGCAAAGCCTCTTGGCTTACCTGTTTCTTTATCAGTAGGTATATTTACTTTGGTAACCCTACCATATTCTTCAAACAATTGGGTTAATTGCTCTTTGCTGACGCCAAAATCCAATTTGGCCACAAAAATACTAGTCATAGAAAAAAATCTGAACTTTCAATTTAATAATCAATTTCGCTTCGAAATTAGAATAAAAAATTTAAATAGCTGATAATAAGATATATTATTGGTGTAATAATTACAAGTTTGCATTGATTCCCAACTGAATAATTCTTGGTAGGCCCGGTCTTAAGCCTGCTGGCCTTAAGGCAACAACATAGGCCTTATTCGTAAGATTTTGAATATTTAGGTTGATTGAAATATTTTGGTTGAGGTGAAATTTGGCGACACAATCAATAATAAGGAATGCTGGAATGTGTTCGACGGAATTAATATCCTCATTTCCAGCTTGAGCTCTCATCGTTGAATTGTATTTTGAATTTATATGGAATTCAACATTTTTATAATGTGCACTTAAGCGAGAAGACAGCTGATGTTGAGCCAAATATGGAAATTCGAAGCCGGTGTAAACATCACCCCAGCTTTCAAAATTACTTTCAAAATCTGATAAAAATTCAGCATTTGTGTATGTGTAGGACAGTGTTATTGGTAACCTTAATTTACATTTTAAGCCGATTGCTTTCAATGCATCAATGGAGGCAAAGAATTCTGCGCCTAATGTTCGAGCAGCGCCTCCATTATAAAAGCTTCCGGAACCATTTCCACCAGTAGCTGCCAAATCATTACCTAATAAGTTTTGATAATCTGTGTAAAAAAGAACGGTTTGTAAATTGACGTGCTTACCAAAAAATTTTGTTCCTGCTTCATAGTTGATACTTTCTTCAGGAAGAGATCCTTCAGTTGTTCCAGGAGGAGCAAATCCTTTATGAATACCACCATAAATTGCGGTTTTTGAACTAAATGAATAATTGAATCCAACTCCCGGAACAAAGACGTCGATTGAATTTGACTTAAGACTTATATCCGTTCCTATTCTTTCAGGATCGTATTTTCCATAATCTATTTCTTTTAAGTCTATTTTTTCGTAGCGAATACCAGGGGTGATATCTAGCCCTTTGTACTTCAAATTATATTGCAGATGAGTAGCCAAAGCATAGGCTGATCTCACTCTGTTACTTTCTGTTCCCAATTCACCATGTGCTGTTTGAAACATAATGCCGTCATTCATTGAGAATTGATCTTGATTTTGAAAACGATCCATTCCATCCTGATGATATCGAATACCAAACTGCAAATCATGGATTAACTCACCAGTGGTATAGTCAATATTTAAGGTACTTTGAACTCCTTGAGCATAATAGGTCCTGTTGTTGCCTTTAACATAAAATGATTCTTCTCCTACCGAAGTATTGCCCGTGATTAATTCATAATGTCGTTGGTAACTGAGAGGATCCGACAGAATACTGCTTATGCCCACTTTATTGCCCAAACTGTCCTTAACAGAGCTTAGTTTATACCAATTTCGCTGAAAATTATTTCTGTAAAATGAGGTGGATAGATTAATTCCCTTTTTTGGTTGAATTTGATAGGTAAATGAAAGTTGATTTTGTACCGAAGTCATTACATCCATTTGAGAACCTGAGTATCTCCTGTATGGAGTTAAATTGAAGTCAGCCTCAGTCAGCCCAACGTATGTCTCATTTGATGTTTCTTGACAATATCCCAGTTTAATGGACAGTGATTGTTTGATCCGAGCATCTTTGTCCGAAGTAAACCTCAGCTTAGTTATAAAATCATTTTTGTTAAAGCCTGTGTTTCCTCCATTATCTAATACTTTAAATCCATTTGAGCCATAATTAAAAGACTCAACAAGATAACCGAAATTCCCATGTGTATTTCCAATGTAGCCATGTATATTTCTTCCCCAAAAGCTTCCACCGTTAATATTTAGCTTCCCCGTAAGTTTTTGAGGAATCGGTGTAGAAATCAAGTTTAAAGCACCACCAGTTGTAAATGGACCATACTTTATTTGACTACTGCCTTTAAGGACTTCGACAGCGTACATTCTTCCGGTTGTTGGAAAATAATAAGCAGATGGGGCGCAGTACGGTGCTGGAGCCATCAAAATCCCATCTTCCATAAGGGTGATTTTACTTGATCTAGAAACACCTGATCCTCTTAATCCAATATTGGGCCGTAAACCGTAACCATCCTCTTCTTGAATGTTCACGCCTGGAATTGACTTTAAAACACTATGAATGTCCGTGTAATTGAATTTTTGAATTTCTAGGGGTGATATGAAATAAGCAGAACCAGGTAATTTTCTTATCCCTAATTCTCCACCAGTCATTGACTCTGAGCCCACAAGAACTTCTGGAAGTTCATTTATATTTTCCTTTAACTTGTAGAGAAGATTGTAAATATTTTCGTTTTTAATTTCAATAGTATCCTTGATATGGGTATAACCAGGAGCGTGTATATTTAAATAATAGACGCCAGCATCTAGTTTACCAATATTGAAATACCCATTATCATTAGGGTAAAGGATTTGATTCGTATTAGTTACAACAATTTGACTCTTGACCGTACTATTCGTGATCAAAACATGCCCAGACATGCTGTATTTTTTTGTTTGTGAAAATGATATTGAAAAAAGACAAATAAATAGGAACAGGGTAATCTTCTTCATGTTTTATTTTTTTACAAAATTGAGGAACATGCACAG
>WTIB01000105.1 GCA_011522905.1 Crocinitomicaceae bacterium
ATATGACTCTATGATGTTGAGTAAATATGAAAATTCAACGAATCCATTTAAGAAATTAATTTCAAAATATATCGATACCACCAAAGAAGGAAATAAAAAGTCAACGGCTGAATCTCAGCTGAAGAATCAAGGCGATTTCGAATTGTCACGTTTAGGTGAAAAAGTAGGAATCCTTGCCACTTGTTCGGGTGTTGCTCCAATGATTGGATTTTTGGGAACAACGATTGGTATGGTGGAAGTATTCATGGCTTTAGAAGCGTCTAAATCGCTTGAAATTTCTATGATTTCAGGAGGTATTTTAACAGCCATGACAACTACGGTATCTGGTTTGGTTGTCGGTATTGTTGCCTACGTGGGTTACAATCATCTTGTGATGAAGCTCGAAAAAATTGCCATCGAAATGGAAAACGTATCATTTAACTTGATGAAAAATTACGACAGTAAAAAAGAAAGCTAAAAACTTCAACTCATGAATTTAAACCAGCGAAATAAAATCAAGATTGAAGGAGGTATGGCCAGTATGACTGACCTCGTATTCTTATTATTGATCTTCTTCATCATATTGAGTTTAATGGCAAATAATCAAACGCCATTAGATTTACCTCAAGCAAACGAAAATACCAAAACTGATCCTGAAAGAATTACCCCTACCGTAATCGTCTTGAATAGAATTCCTGAAGAAGGAGAAAACCAAAAATTATATCAAGTAGCCCAGGAAGGACAACCACTTTCTGGATTATTGGATTATGAATCCATGAAGTCAGAGATTTCAAAGGCAGTTGCAGCCTCGGGAAAAACCAAAGTGCGCATTGCAGGAGAAAAAACGGCTTATTATGATGCTGTTTTTCAGGTCTTAATATTGGCTCAATCACAAGAATGGCAACCCGTACTGGCATTCGATAAATAAAAGAAAATGGCATCTGATAATAAGATAAAGGCACGTGTGAGCTCGATTCTATTTATGATTGGAATTGTGGTTGCCTTGTTTTTTATTGAATTTACGTTTGCCGAAAACCCTCCTACCGTAGAAGTTTCTGATCCCTTTCCAGAAGAAATGGAAATAAAGGATGTAGTAGCAGAGACAAATAAACCATCAAATTCAAGCTCTGCAAGAAACCCAGACCCGAAACCAAAACCGCCAGCTCCAGTTAACAATAACAACTCGAGTGAGCAATTAACAGATAATACTCCGGACAATAGTGTTTCAAACCCATTTGGCGGTCAAAATGGAGGTGGAAATAATACCAATGGATTTGGTCAAGGAAATGAAGGTAATGGACAAACTGGGAATAGTGGCTCCGGGAATAATGGAAAAGGATATGGAGACCCAAAAAGAGAGAATAACCCAAAGCCACCTGACTACGATACAGACTTTAGCGGAAATGTTTGTGTTGAACTCTTAATAAATGCTCAAGGAAAAGCCATTTCGGCAAAGTCCTGCAACTCAACAAGTCATCCCGATCAAAATGTTATCAAATCGGTCGTAGAGTTCGTAAAAAAGAATGTAAAATATAAAGCGGAAGAAGGAGCACCTAACCGCAAAGCATTTTACACTGTTTACATTCAAGCTGGATAATTTTCATGAACATATCGATTGGCTGTTCAATCAGTTTCCAGCCTTTCAAAAGCAAGGAGGAAAAGCCTATAAGCCTGGTTTATCGCACACCCTAAAGCTTCTTTCATTATTTGACACTGATCTTGAAAAACTAAAATACATACATGTAGCTGGAACCAATGGGAAAGGTTCCGTCTGTTGTATCGCTGCATCGCTCCTCACTGAAAAAAAGCATCAAGTGGGTTTGTTCACCTCCCCTCACCTATTTGATTTTAGAGAACGCATTCGAGTCAACGGAAAAATGATTTCAGAACAAGAAGTAGTCGATTTTTGTGAAATGATCCGAAATACTGAGCTTGACTTTAAGCCTTCCTTTTTTGAAATCACATTTGTTATGGCGATTAGGCATTTCATAAATCAAAATTGTGATTATGTAGTTTTGGAAACAGGAATGGGTGGAAGATTGGATGCGACCAATGTGGTCAAGCCTCTTGTTTCGGTCATTACCAATATTGGCCTTGACCACCAGCAATACCTAGGAAACACATTAAAAGACATTGCTGCAGAAAAAGGCGGTATCATTAAGGATGATACACCTCTAGTCATTGGCAAAATACAAAAAGAGGTCTACACTATTTTTGAAGAATTGGCGAGAATAAAAAGAGCCCCGATATATATTAATCAAAATGATTATGA
>WTIB01000035.1 GCA_011522905.1 Crocinitomicaceae bacterium
TTCATTATTACAGATGGTCAATCATTCAAATTATTACCTGAGGCAAAAGACTATAAAAGGATAGGAGAGCAGGATACAGGTTTAAATACAGGTGGTATGGGTGCCGTTAGCCCTGTTCCATTTGCTGATGCTGGATTTATGGACAAGGTGCACAATCAAATTATTGTTCCTACAACAAAAGGTCTAAAATCTGAAGGCATTAATTACAAGGGTTTTATCTTTTTTGGATTGATTAATGTGAAGGGGGATCCGTATGTCATAGAATACAATTGCCGATTAGGTGATCCTGAAACTGAAGTTGTTCTTCCGAGATTAAAGTCAGATATTCTCGATTTATTTGAAGGAATAGCCACAAATACACTTTCTGAAAGAGACATTCAATTTTATGATAAAAGTGCGGCTACGGTTATGCTTGTCTCTGGCGGATACCCAAATTCATATGAAAAGGGAAAACAAATTTATGGTTTGAATACCATTGTAGACAGTCTCTGCTTTCATGCTGGAACAAAATCTGATGGACCTTCTTCTGTTACTTCTGGTGGTCGTGTCATTGCGATAACATCTTACGGTAAAAACATAGAGTTCGCCATTAAAAAATCATATGAAACAATTGAAAAAGTGAGTTTTGAGGGGATGAATTACCGAAAAGATATCGGTTTTGATTTAATCAAATAATGCTTACATTGTTGTTGTAATATGTTCAACGCTTTTTGCTTAATTCTCATTTCTCTTTTATTTTCCGCTTTCTTTTCTGGTATGGAATTGGCTTTTTTGTCTTCAAATAGGCTCAAAATTGAAGTAGATAAAAGTAAAGGGACCATTTTAAGTAAGCTACATTCCGTATTCTATAAAAATGAAGCCAAAATCATCGCTTTTATTTTGCTTGGAAATAACATTTCTCTTGTAGTTTATGGTATTTCAGCTGCAGTTATTTTAGAACCTATTATTGAAGGCTGGGGAGTAAGTTCAGATTCTCTCATTTTACTTTTGCAAACTCTATTCTCCACGATACTTGTTCTTGTAGCAGCCGAGTTTATTCCAAAAAGCATCGTTCAATTTAATCCAAACCGTTCTCTAAAAATCGGAACATTTCCATTATTTATACTCTACATCATTTTGTTTATTCCAACTCATATTATTCTCTTTTTTAGTTGGATTATTTTAAAGCTTTTTGGATATGATCAAAAGACAAACCAAAAAGTATTTTCTAAGGTTGATCTTGAACATTTTGTCGATGATCTTTCCGAGAGAATTGAAAGTGAAGAAATATCCACTGATGACATGACCTTATTGCGCAATGCACTGGATTTTTCGAAAGTGAAAGCGAGAGATTGTATGATTCCAAGAACTGAAATAATTTCTGTGGACATTAATGATGATCTTGATGCGGTAAAAAACCTTTTTATAGCAAAGGGTCTTTCAAAAATCATTATCTACAGGGACTCTATTGATAATATTATTGGGTATGTCCATTCCTCGGATATGTTCAAATCTCCTAAATCAATTAAGCAAATATTATTGCCCATTCATTTTGTGCCTTCCGTCATAACAGGTAAAGAGCTATTGGAAAAGTTCACTGAGCAGGCCGGAAATATTGCTATTGTTTCTGATGAATATGGAGGTACTGCAGGAATGGTAACGCTTGAAGATGTTATTGAGGAGATTTTTGGAGAAATAGAGGATGAGCACGATAGGGATGATTTACTTGAAGAAAAATTGAGTGATACACACTTTAGATTTTCTGCACGAATAGAGATCGATTATATCAATGAACAATACAATTTAAATATTCCCGAGTCTGAAGATTATGAAACCCTAGGCGGATTGGTTTTATATGAACTTGCGAATATTCCTGAAAAAAACTCCAAGCTTAAAATAGATGGTTTTACGTTCGTTGTGGAAGAGGTTACTGATCGACGTATAGAAACAATTATCGTTTTTATTAAGTGATGAATATAATGTATTCAATTGTTGGGTTTAGTTTCATTTTGCTATCCTGTGGGATTCAAAAATTCGAATTACCATCTGAATTGAAGGAAATATCTGGAATTGAACAAATTTCTGGAGACCTTTTTGTTTCAATCAATGACAGCGGAGATGAACCGTATCTCTATTTTTTAAATTCGAAGGGCGACATTAAGCATAAAATGTATGTTGCAGGCGCAAAAAATATAGACTGGGAAGACATCACTTATGACGGAAAGCACCTTTACGTTGGGGACTTTGGAAATAATTTAAACAAT
>WTIB01000284.1 GCA_011522905.1 Crocinitomicaceae bacterium
ATCAGAATCTCCAGCAGCCACTCGACTTGTCATTGTTTCACCTAAAGGCTTAATTGTTGTTTCTTGTCCTTCTTCGACCTCAAGTGTAATTTTGTACTTTTTACTCATCTTCTTGAATGTTTGATTAATTGCCTACTCTATTCAGTTTTGGGCACCCCTGTTTAAAAATTAGTTTTAGTCTGAAAATTAAATTTCGGAGTCAAATATACATCTTTATTTTTATCAAAGGAAAGGCTTTTTTGATTGGAAATCAGAGTATTGATTCACCATTGAGATCGGTGGTCAAGATTTCGCCCATGTAATTAAGAAAAGGTCTGATGGCATCGCAATGTTCTGACATCCAATCTCCAAATTTAGGATCAACAAGCAGCTGGTCATCAATATGCTTAATGAAAACAAATTGTTTATGTCTCAAGTATTCTATTCCTGGGTGCTCTCGCTCAAATCCCTTCGGGGCTGTTTTGAGTTTTTCTCCTTGAAGCGCTCCCCACTTTTCATTTAAAGGTTTGGCTGTTGCCATTTCTATGAAGTATTCGTGATCCATTTCAATTTCCTTTCTGAGGCGGAATAGATCTTCTTTGCTCGGTCCCCAAAAGCCTACCCCAAAAAACGAAGCTCCTGGCTCGACATGAAGGTAATACCCCCCACGATAAACTGGTTTTTCTCTTCGGAACGACATTCCGAAATGTGTTTTGTAAGGGGTTTTATTTTTCGAAAAGCGAACATCACGATATATACGAAATACTTTATGTTGATCAAGCTGATTATTGTTTTTTAGTTGATCAAACAATTGTCTTGAGAATTCTTCTACTTGTTTTCTTGATTGATCATGAAGAGGCTTGTTGTCTTTGAACCAATCTCTGTTATTATTTTTTTTAAGTGATTTTAAGAAAGTGAAAACGTCTTTTTGCAGCATGATTTTATTTGAATAAGTGAACTTGAAAGTTACAAATACATTTCCAAATTCAATTAGATCAAATATCCGAATGTGACTTTACAATGCCTTTAATGAGTGCAGAACTAAATCCATTGTGCTCCATTTCGTTCAGGCCAGAAATTGTACATCCTTTTGGTGTCGTGACTTTATCGATTTCAAATTCAGGATGATTTTTCCCATCAATTAGCAAGCTCGCAGCTCCTTTTACTGTTTGGTTGGCAATAAAGCTTGCTGCTTTTGAGTCAAATCCAATCTGAATACCACCTTGAACCATGCTCCGAATGAATCTTAGGGCAAAGGCAATCCCACATGCGCCGAGAACAGTTGCAGCGTCCATTAAATCTTCTTCAATGTATAAGGTTTTCCCAATGGATTGGAAACAGGTTTCTATGTCAGGGTTAATCACATTGGTTTTTGGGCTAATGCAAGTTAAAGATTCACCAACCACAGAAGCCGTATTGGGCATGGCACGATAAACGGGCACTTTATTTTTAATGGTATCATTTAACTGTGAAATCGAGACCCCAGAAGCAAGAGAAACGATCAGGTGTTTATCGGCTTCCAATTGTGGAAGTATTTCTTCCAAAACCGATAAAATCTTATAAGGTTTAAGTGCCAAAATAATGAGCTCTGAATTAGCGACCGCAGCAGCATTGTCTTGAGTCACCTGCACACCTAACTTTTTGAATTCTGATAGCTCAGCCGTATTGCGTTTGGTAATAGTGATGTTTTTGGGAGTGTATACTTCGTTAGCTAACAAACCTTTCATGATGGCTTGCCCTAAGTTTCCACCTCCGATAATAGCTATTTTTTTGTCGCCCATTGGGTATAAATTTTCCGCAAAGGTAGACGTTTATTTTGTTGAAGGATAGAAAAAATTATTTAAGCGTGTCAATATCCTCACCGATTGCAATTTTCCCAACCACAGGAATGTCATCAATCCTATCGTCTACCTCTCCCATAAGTGTTTGAGAATGGTCGATATATTCGGGTCTTGCTATGTTTCCCAACAATGTACGAGGTTCTTTGATCAAATCGACTGAATCACGAGTAATAGAATCTTTTTTAGGGATTGTCATATTTTCCGCCTCATCTTTTGATTTGTTTTTTGTGGAATTATGATTACATCCTACAAGGGCCATCATGGGTCCGAGTATGAAAAGTATTGAGATTCGAATTGGTCTGAACGCAATGCGTTGATTGATTTTCAATCGTAAGTTATTGAACCATTGTTCTTTTTTTGATGGCACTGTTTTAATAGGCTCCCTTGGGATGCGCCCACAAATTCTTTTCCGT
>WTIB01000074.1 GCA_011522905.1 Crocinitomicaceae bacterium
TTTGACTGCTCTTCAACATCGGTATTGTTATCCATGTATAACAATACACCCACAGTAACAACTATTGCACCTGCAGTACCAAGAATCCATTTTAGATTTCCTGAGGCACCGCCGCCACCGCTTCGTGCATCTAATTTTTTACTCATTTCATTCCAAGCACTTTCGTCGTATGGAAGTTCTTGGTCCCTTAACGCAGATTTAAATAAATCTTCAATCTTTTTCATTATTCTTCTAAATTACTGAATTCCTCAGTTAAAATTCTTTTTAAATTAAATTTGGCCTTAGACAAATTTGATTTGGAAGTTCCTTCACTAATACCTAGTATTTCGGCTATTTCTTTATGAGAATACTCTTCAATTACAAACAAATTAAATACTGTTCGGTAACCCGGAGATAATTTCTCAATAGCTTTCATAGCAATACTGGCTTTTAATTCGGTGAGTTCAATGGTTTCATTTTCTTCAATATGATCCGTTGAATCGACTTTGAAGTCAGTATCTTTTTCTTTCAAAATTGGTGCCCTTTTGGATTTTCGAATAGAATCAATAGCCGTATTTACTATTATTCTGCGTACCCAACCCTCAAAGGATCCCTTAAAATCAAAAACTTCCAATTTGTCAAAGACCTTAATAAAACCTTCTTGCAATACCTCTTGGGCCGTGTCTGGATCTGAAATATATCTAGAACACACTGCAAGCATTTTACCGTAAAACATTTTAAATAAAGCTTCTTGAGAACGTCGGTCATCATTGAGACAACCATTCACAATTTCTTTTAATTTTTCAACGTTTTTCAAGGTTATTTAGATTTATGACGCTTTGATCTTATTCAAGTTGCCTTCAAAAGTAAATTATTCATGGACTAAATAAAACGAAATTGTTTTAAATGTATTAATTTCGTGGTTACAAGTATAATTAATTATATAATACATGAAAGTAACTGTAGTAGGTGCAGGAAATGTTGGCGCAACTTGTGCAGATGTTTTAGCACAAAGAGAAATTGCCAATGAAATTGTTTTACTTGATATCAAAGAAGGTTTTGCAGAAGGGAAAGCATTAGATATTTGGCAAACTTCACCTGTAAACTTATATGATTCAAGAACTGTTGGGTCAACAAGTAATTATGAGATGACAAAAGACTCTGAAGTTGTAGTAATTACATCAGGACTTCCAAGAAAACCTGGAATGTCAAGAGATGATTTAATTGCTACAAATGCCGGTATAGTCAAATCAGTAACTGAGAATATTGTAAAGTACTCACCAAACGCGAAAATCATTGTGGTATCAAATCCACTAGACGTAATGACTTATTGTGCTTATTTAAGTGCAAATTTTGATTCGAGTAAAGTGTTTGGTATGGCTGGTGTCTTAGATACAGCCAGATATAGAGCATTTTTAGCTTCTGAGCTTAATGTTTCACCAAAAGATATTCAAGCTGTTCTTATGGGAGGGCACGGTGATACAATGGTACCACTACCAAGATATACAACTGTGGGTGGTATTCCTGTAACAGAGCTCATTGAAGAGGACAAACTGAATGAAATCATTGAAAGAACCAAATTTGGTGGTGGTGAAATCGTAAAATTGTTGGGGACATCTGCTTGGTATGCGCCGGGTGCTTCAGCAGCTCAAATGGTTGAAGCTATTGTTAGGGATCAAAAAAGAATTTTCCCTGTTTGTGCATGGCTTCAGGGAGAATATGACCTTAAGGATATATACCTAGGAGTACCTGTAGTTTTAGGGAAGAATGGAATTGAAAAAATCATCGAGCTTCAATTAAATGATTCAGAAAAAGAGCTTTTGAACGAATCTGTGGAAGCGGTAAGAAGTGTAATGAGCGTTTTAGATAACATGAACGCTAGCGTTTAACTCTCTTAAACATTATAAGGAAAGGCGTCTCAATGGCGCCTTTTTTATTTTAATTCTGTTCAATAGCGCCTATATCTGGAGGATTGTTTCGGAAATTCCCTAGTATATCAGTCAGAACTGAAGTGGCAAAACCGTTGCCATGGAGTAAGGAGTTAGATGCAAAACCATAATCCATATCAGTTATTGAATTGAATTGAGGGTCGGTATTGTTGTCAAAGCCAATTCTCCAAATAATATTTTGATAAAAACCATCTTGATATTCTTCTTCAGATTGAATAAAACAATTTTGAAAATCCAAATTTAGTTGTCCAGGAAAATCAATGATGGTATCTAATACAATTTCTGTTTCAAGATTTCCTGAGATGATGCTATTATATATTACACCTTCCGAAATGCTGCCTGTTTCGTTTGGATCATTGAGGTAGTTTCTAATACCAACTGCTGGGGATTGAGCAGATCCATAACCTAAAAAGTTACAATGATTGAAATTGAATTTTGAATCCTTGAGTACCAAAAGTGAATGAAAACCATTTTTACTCACCAAAAGATTTTCTCCTTGTATGGATGCTCCCTCGTATAGGAAAATACCATATCTCGCGTGATTGTATATCTGGGTATTTCTTATCGTAACAGCATAGCTCAATGGTCCAACACCACTTGAAAAAATGTGAATACCGGAAGTCCCATTTTTAATGATGGCATAATCAATATTAGAGGTTTTGGCTTGGTTAAAATAAATTCCATAATACTGTCCAGGAACATTATCATAAATTGATTCCAATCGATCTCCCTGAAAAATCACCTCATTGTCTAAAAAACCATTTACATTGAGGCTTCCTTTATTGACATAAAGAATGGCATTTTTATGTAGATGGACATTCGTTCCAGCTTCAATATTTAATGTTTCGGAGGAATCAACTAATGCATATCCATATATGACATGTGGTTTTTCAGATGTCCAAGTACCTTGAACCGTGTCGTTATAGTAAAAATAGGCATCCTGGCCCCATACTGCGAGTTTTACATATTGATCTAAACCATTCGTTTTAAATCGTACAGAATCCTCAATAATAAGAGGGGAATTTTGATTATTTACGTCGAGTGTGACTTCAACAAAAATAAACAGACTGTCATTTCCTTCCAGCTGTATGTTCTGATGTGAGCTTGCGGATATTCCGTCTACATTGATTCGAAATGGAGAGTTTGAACCTCCCATGAGCTCAACTTCATCAATGATGATGGTTTTCGCATTTCTATTGTAAATTTTAAATTGTTCAGTGGTTGACCCCACCGTAGTAAATACAGTATCAAAAACCAATGTGTCTAGAGAAAACTCAAGATGTCCATTGGTCGTTAGATTGTTTTTTCTACATCCTGTATTAAGCAGTAAAAATCCACATAGAAAAATAAGAACCAGAATCGAAAGTAGTTTTCGCATAGGCAAATAACGATATTTCAGTTGGAATATTTGCTTTAAACTCATTTTTTGATGAATTTAAACTTATTAAATTCTGTAAGAAGAATGAACGAATCTGAATTTAGAGTGTATCAGGTTGTAGATAACATATAGATTATGAAGTTTATTTTATTTTTTTTGACGCTTTTATTTGCTTTTAGTGCTCATACACAGCCACCAGAAAATACAAATTCAAGCACCAATTTTTCAAATCAAGAGTCTTTAGAGGAGACGGAGATTCAAAGAATCGCCCCGAGTATTGAAATGGATAGTGTTTCTATGAAAATAAAAAGTGAATCAACCAGAGATTATAAAAATGTAACACCGAA
Source organism: Crocinitomicaceae bacterium (assembly GCA_011522905.1). Taxonomy (GTDB): domain Bacteria; phylum Bacteroidota; class Bacteroidia; order Flavobacteriales_D; family Crocinitomicaceae; genus UBA952. Next base: position 3,654 of record WTIB01000074.1, read on the forward strand.
AAGGAGTAAGGAAAGTAAGGGATACAGCAGTGCTCATAAAATGCAATCAAAACAATTATTGGAAACAGAATCTAAGAAAGTGAAATATCAAAGCAATAGTCGTTCACCGTCTATTATGAGTCAGCAAATCATGGATGTTGAGGTTGAAAAACTCAAGGAAATTGATGACCAGTCTTTTGAATATCATTTGTACAATTACGTCTCAGGTAATTATGATGAGAAAAGACAAGAATCTTTATATAAGGCTCAATCTATTGATGCCGAAAATCAAGAGGTTCAAAAACTAATGGTGGCAAATTCCTTAGTTCAAGGAGATCTAAAAAGTGCCAAAAATAACCTTATTCTACTCGCCAATAATGGTGTTCTGAGCAAGGAGACGATAGCCTACACGGAGGATGTACTTATTTCGGCAGAAGACAATGAGCTTTTATTGACCCACGGGACAAATGATTCATATGGTGCGATCTATAACCAACAAATTCAGGGAAATAAATTCTCTTCTATCCATGTGGTTTCTTTGGAATTAATGAAAAGTGAGTCCTACAGAAAATCTATGAGGTCCAAAGGGATTGAGGTTCCCAATAGAAAATCTGTAGATGTTCAATTTTTTGTTGAGCTCTGTCGATTAAATAGCAACAAAGGCATTTCTATTTCAATGACTTTTCCCTTAGCGTATTTAAAGCCTTTAGCAGATCAATTGATTCCCTATGGCTTGGTACTAAAGACGGGTTCACAAAAAAAACTATGTGCTTCCGATTTAGAAGATTTATGGAATCATCAATTGAATAAAAAGAATCTGACCAAATTTAACTCGGCTGAGAGTAAAAACTATGCGCGAAATTACCGTCCAACGAAAAAAATATTGAATGATTATTACAACTCCAAGCAAAGTAATTATTACATGAAAAGTATTGGTGTTCAAAAAACTAAGAAAAAGAAACCCAGATAATCGAGGATTAGAATGAGAATTTTTCAAAAGCAGGTAAAGCAGCTTTCAGATGAAGAGCTGATGAAATTGCTGTCTAAGGGAAACCAAAAGGCTTTTGATGAAATCTACCTGAGATATTCGGATGTTTTATTCGGTTACTTTATGAAAATGCTTGCAAGAGATAAAGAAAAATGTGAAGATATGGTACACGATCTTTTTGCGAAAATCATTAGAAAACCTGATTATTTCAATGTAAATCGGTCATTCAGAACTTGGGTGTTTTCCGTGGCATGTAACATGTGTAAAAATGAATATAAAAGGATGTCTGTACGAAAACATGTTTCAAATGACTTTGAGCCTACCAAATCATTACAGGCGGAATCAGACACCCTGAAAAAGGTTCATGAAAGCACATTTAGTGAATCATTTTACAAAGCGTTGAATGCCTTAGATGAAAAGCATAAAAATGTTTTTGCACTAAGACATTTTGAAGGTTTATCCATGAAGGAGATAGCCGAAACTTTAGAGATCAATGAGGGCACAGTAAAGTCAAGGCTTTTTTATGCAACAAAAACATTGGCAAAAGAATTAAAAGAATTTAATCCAATATATAATCAATAACTATGGAAGACAGATTGTTAGAGATTTTTAAAAAATCAAGTTATCACCAGCTTAGCAGTGAGGAGAAAGCATTCATCTCTGAATTGTGTACAAATGAAGAAGATTTTGAAAATGTGAAGCATTTATATTCAGGTATGGAGTCACTTGCTGATGAGTCTTTTAAGATGAATTCAGATTCAGTAAAGGATCAATTAGATGCAGAATTTAAGGAGGTGCATAGTGCTGATAGTGGATTTCGAATTTTGAAATTTTTGTTTCCCCCGATTACGCCTATTTATGCAAAGCCGGGTATGCAGATTGCATTTTTATTACTCTTTATCGTGACCATTTACGTAGCAATAAATAGAATGCCAATTAATGATGAAAAAGCCGTTCTATACAGTCAAAATACTGAGCAAGAGGATGTGAATCGCACTGAGGAAAAAGCTGAAACCAGGGAAGATAAAACAGAACAAAATGATGACAAATTAATGGATGAAAATACTTTGGCTCCTAATCGATCAATACCAGAAGAAAATCTTACGGAGTCACCTGAATTCATATCGAATGACCTTATGCTTGCTGAGGTAGATGAATCAATTGAAGATGTTTTGCTGATGGATGAAATGGTTTTACCCGAAATGGCACCTACGGCAATGGCTGTTGCTGATATGGAAAGTGAAAATGAAAGCGATGAGTTATTTATTATTGAACCAATTGGTGATAACCTGGAATTGCTTGATGATTTGTTTGTTACCTTTTAAGTTTTAGAATAAAATGTTCTTTTTCCTGCTGAGGACGTTTCATGAGAACACCCATTCTAAAAAAATCCATGCTTAAGTGATATTTTTTTTCCAATTTGATTCTATTCCATGCATTGAACATGGATTTACTCCATCTGATATCATCTAATACAATAATGGTATCATTGTGGATATAATCGCTTAATAGCTTCAAATAATATTTCAGGGCTTCTCCATCGTGATGCCCATCAATAAATATCAAATCAAATGAATCTTCATTTAATGATTTAATATAGTCGTAAAAGGTGCTATTTATCAACTCTATATTTGTCGGCTCAAGGTTCTGTTTTGCCAAGTTAAAGGTCTCCTGACAGCCTTCTACAGAGGTGATATGGGCAGAAGGATACCCAAGATGTAAATGAAGGGAGCCAATCCCAATAGAGGTTCCCAATTCTAAAATGCGTTTTGGTTTAAAGTAATTACTTATCCTGTAAAGTAGTAATGCATTTTTACCATAAGATGAGCTCGTTTTAAAAATTTCTCTAACCGACCTTTTTCCTTTGAGTTTTTTAGATTTCGCCCCATAATCTTGAACAATGATTTCTTTCCTATTTGAATTGACATTTGAAATACATTGCAATATTTCTTTCTGATGTTGTTCTTTTATGTTGATACCCATTGCATTTTTCATAAAATCGTAAACAAATGGAGAATGAACGCCATGTAAATACTTCGCATTCAAACGATATTTGATATATTCGAGGACGATATTCATTTATTACTTTTTTTATGCAAGACGCTGATGACACCCGTCAAATAATTTCACAAAAAAACAAGATTCAAGCGGGAAGTCCAAAAATAGAAATAATTGCGCCATGTGTATTGAATAATGGCATTATTGAGCTTTCAAAAGTGGAGTAATCTGAATTAACGAAGCTTTTTCAGGAAGATAAACAGGAGCTTGTGTTTTTTATTCCGGCTTCAGGTTCAGGTTCACGAATGTTTGATTTTCTAAATTTTTCTGCTTCAGATACGAATCTTGAAAAAGATGAAAAAGTGAACGGATTTTTAAATGAATTGGAAAGTTTTGCATTTTGCGATGATGAATTAAAGTCTCTTTATGTGAAGTGGAAAGAAGGAGCAATTAATACGAGAGAATTAATTTCAAATATTATTGGACCAATAGGTAAAAACTTTTCAAAATTGCCTAAAGGCTTGATTCCATTTCATTCCGTCGAAGAAGGGGTGTTGAATGCATTTCAGGAACATGTACTTCAGGGCTCGGTCCTGAGTAAAAATTCACGATTTCATTTTACTATTCAGGAATTATTTGAAGAGAATTTTTTGTCTTCTCTGGCTGATCTCGAAAATAGATTTGAAAAAGAATATGATGTCAGCTTTTCCGTTCAAAACTCTGATTCAGATTCGTATGCATTTGATAAATCATTACAGGAAATACCATTAAAAAAAGGAGGATTTTTAAGACGCCCTTCCGGACATGGAGCCTTGTTGGAAAACCTAATAAACATCGACAATAAAGTAGTTTTGATTAAGAATATTGATAATGTACAGCATTTATATTCGTCGGACAAAACAGTGGAAATTTGGAAAATATTATGTGGATTGCTTTTTAAAGTAAAAACACAGTTACAGCACATTTACAATAATCCATCATTAGAGTCTTTATTGGAATTTAATAAGCGGTATCAGCTATATACTTCTGATCAGCTTGATATCGAACCTAATAGGGATTCAATTAAAAACTTAATCAATCGTCCACTTCGCATAAGTGGAATGGTGAAAAATCAGGGAAAGGCTGGTGGTGGACCTTTTTTTGTAAAGGACAAGAATGGAACTGTAAGTAAACAAATTATAGAAGGAGCTCAGGTTTCCAATGAAATCGAACAACAAAAACTAATGTCACAAAGTACACATTTCAATCCAGTGATGATGGTATTAGATGTATACGATTTTGAAGGTAAAAAGCATGATTTAAAAAACTTCAGAAATGATGAAAATTATTTCGTTGTAAATAAAAAGTATGACGGTGAAGATATTTCATTTGTCGAGTTACCAGGCCTTTGGAATGGTGCGATGTATGATTGGAATACCGTTTTTGTTGAAATACCAATCGAAACGTTTACACCTGTAAAAACGGTTCTTGATCTTTTAGATTCGAATCATCAATTCAAAAAATAGATTTAATCGCACAAATCTGGTCTTGTTAATGTTTTACCATTAATTTTGTCAAATGAAAATACCGGTTACAGTATATTCCGAAATTACTCCAAATCCTTCAACGATGAAGTTTGTGGCCAATAAGTATATTTTGCCTTCGGGGGAAACTGCGAACTTTACTTCAAAAAAAGAAACCATTGGTTATTCTCCATTGGCAGAAGAGCTTTTTCAATTGCCTTTTGTTGATGGTGTTTTTATCGCTTCTAATTTTGTTACAGTTACAAAAACGGATAATGTTTCATGGGATTTTATCACCATGCAGCTTAGAGAATTTATCAGAGATTGGATAGCTGAAGCTAAAGAAATTCTGCTGAAGAGTCAGGAAAATGTTGAGCCTTCCATTCCTAAAGTTGACATGTCTAACTTAAATTTTGAAGCCAGTGAGTTTGATCAGAAAATTGCCTCGCTTTTGGATGAATTTGTTAGGCCAGCGGTAGAAAACGATGGTGGGGCCATAGACTATGTGGGTTATAAGGAGGGGCAAGTTACTGTTTTAATGAAAGGCTCCTGTGCAGGATGTCCATCTTCAACGGCTACCTTAAAGGGAGGAATTGAGACTTTACTTAAGCAACATATTCCTGAAGTTAAGGAAGTAATTGCCCTCAATCCTCCAATGTAAAGGGATAATCATTTGACATTTTATTAATAAT
>WTIB01000296.1 GCA_011522905.1 Crocinitomicaceae bacterium
CATGAATAAAAAGATTGTAGTTTTAGTAGTAGTTTTACTGCAAGCCCTATTTGTTCACTCTCAAGCAGGGGGAGGGGACTGTTCTAGTTTAGAACCCATCTGTACGGATGTTGGAGTTTCGTTTACTGCTCAAAGCGGACTTTTTGATGCGTCTACGATAAACCCAGGAAACAATTACGATTGTTTGTTTTCACAACCAAGCCCCACTTGGTATTATCTTGAAATAGCCACCTCAGGTGACATTCTTATGAATTTAAATGCACCTTCTGATATCGACTATATCATTTGGGGGCCCTATAATTCTTTAGCTGAAGCCGAGGCGAATTGTGACTCCTATGGTAATGTTGTTGATTGCAGTTTTTCATTTACTAATGATGAATATCCACAAATTTTAGGTGCTGTAACCGGACAGGTTTATGTTATGCTAGTGACAAATTATGCCAATGTGGTTCAAAATATCACCTTAACTCAAACAGGCGGAACAGGAAGTACAGATTGTTCAATTGTAAATCCACCGCCTCCACCGAGCGCCAACTGTCCTGAATATAGCTCAACATCTTCATCACCCAATGAGGCATGTGGAAACCAGCTATATTATTTAAATGTTCCCAATACTGCTTGTGACGGTTTTGTGTCTTTCAATGTGGTTGGAAATTACGGGTCAAGTTATGGATATGAAATTACTTGGGAAGTTGTGTCTAATCAGACAGGAAACATTGTTGCATCTGGAGGCCCCGGAACAAGCGGAGGGTCTATTAACACACTTGTAGGCCCCCTTGACCCATCCATAGAAGGAACCATTTTTAATTTGATTGTATATGATTCATGGGGAGATGGTTTTAATGGCACGGGTGGAATTATTCAAATTGAGTCACTCTCAGGTACTGTATTGGCAGAGATTAGTGGAAATTTTGGATCTGAAGCAAATCAGTATTTTACAAGTAATATTGAAATTTCATCCTCAACCATAGACATAACAACACCATCGGGAGTTGTTTCGGAAACTATGGGGAATTGTCAAGACTTTAGCGTTGAACTTACTTTAGAAAACAATAACTTTTGCACACCAATTTCGTTGGATCTTCCATGGGAGATAAGCTGTGATGAAACAGGCGCCGTAATTTCAAGTGGAACACATACTGTTATGGTATATCCTCAAGTTCCAACACAGGGTTCTGATGTTGTTTCGGTCGTATGGAATTCAGGGTCTTGCTCATGGGATGTTTCTGCCAATAATGACTGTGATTTGTTAGACTTAGGAACGCTTTTTTCTATTTCACCAGACCCAAGTTCGCTTACGCCCTATTGCTCAAATGGCACCGAAAGCTTTACAGTCGATTATCTTGGTTTTGCAGCAGGACCCAACTGTTGTCAGACTGCAGGCCCATTAACTCCAATAACTTATGATACCACATTAAACACTTCGTCTTTTGTAGCGACTAATGCATATGCAGGAATAAATAACGCGGCGTATGCTACTGTTCCTGCAAACGGGTTAGGGGGAGATGCCCAATCGGTAGTTATTGATATCAGTGGCTCCGGTTATTGCTGTCCAAATTGTTCGGCTTCACCTGAACCTTATTACGTTGATGTTTATATTGATGGAGTCCAAGTTTTATTTCAAGGACCATTAACTAATACGAGTTTCTCATACTCCATTAATGAGGCAGATCTTAACGCTCTTGGTGTAACTTACAACCAAAATAGTGTCATAGAGGTATATGTACTACCCAATAATTTTTACTACGGAACACCGCAAATTTATACCACATTTATACCGGGAGCCTCTTGTTCATCTTTAGGTGCAGGACAATGGACAATGGGGACGCTCTCAACAATTGTTACTACAGTATTTGAACAACAAACAGCTACTCCAGTTTCTTGTTCATATGTTCTTGACGAAAATTACACTTGTTGTGCATCATTGATGAGTTTACCGCCAGATGATCTTTTTTTTATTGAATGTTCAGATGATATTGTTGTACCAACACCTCCAGTAATTAATGACAATTGTGGAAGCCCTATTACTCCAGTAATGACCGAGAATGCAACACCAGCATGTGTTGGGGATAAAATATATACCTACACCTATACTGACTGCTCTGGAGCAACTGCCGTTTGGACAAGTACATATACGATTAATGACAACATACCACCCACTGCTTCTAATCCAGATCCAATAGTTATTGGAATAGGTCCAGCACCTGCACCAGATGTTAACGTTATAATTG
>WTIB01000100.1 GCA_011522905.1 Crocinitomicaceae bacterium
AACCTGCAAAGGGGAATTGAAAATGCGATATATTCAATTACTATAGATTTGATTAAGGATAATCTCTCATACGATTGGATTACCTACGATGGTAGGGTTATGATTAGAAAGGTTCCTAATTTTGAATCTTGGTCTTTACCAAAAATAAAAACTGAGGATTTTGAACTTTTGAAAAAAGGGAATTATACTTCGATTACTCGTTTTGAAAACCTCGTCAATTCATTCGAAAATACGGATGCCAAATTATCAAAAAATGAGCATGCAGTAATGCTCAGAAAAAGCGCCTTCGAAGTATTTAATGACCATACTGCAATGGACAATATAATCTATGTTGATAGTACAAAATACTAATGATTTATTTGTACTTTCGATTTATATTTCACCTATATGTTTAAGTTAAAGAGTCGGCTTCTCATATTCACCATATTATTTGGTATAATCGGCAATGCTCAGCAAAGCGAAAACATTATTCCAAGACAAGCCTCTACTGTATTCAGTATTAATAATATTAATCTTTTAAAGAAAATTTCTCTTGATGATTTAGTAGCATATGATTTTATGGAGGAGATTCATCAAGAGTTGTTCGATGGTTCCACTTCAGGTAAAACATTAAAAGACGCTGGTTTAGATTTTAATCAAAGGCTAAATATCTTTTATGGTAAAAACAAACACCTTGAAGTATCTGGTTTCTCTTTTGGTATTGAAGATAAAATAGCCTTATTTCAGGTATTCGATGACTTTGAATCGTCAGGATTAATAGCCACGTCTGCCGAAAAGTATTCTTCATTTTTCAATACATTAATTATTGAAAACAATACAGCCTTGCTTATAAGAGTGCAACCTCAAGATCAATTTGTAACTGATATAACGGATTCGATATGGTATTCAAGAGGAAATGAGAATCCATTTGGGGATGAGCTAAATTTAGATTTCATGGATGAGCCTGATGTATTCTATGAAGATGATATGCAAAAGCTTTATAATAGTGATTATGACTTGGAAAAAAATTATTGGGAAGTAAGAGACAGTATACTTTATGATTTGCAAATAAAATATCTTGATGAAGTACTTAATGACCTATATGTTGATAAAAACAGTTTATATTCAACAGACTCCAGATTTGCTCAACAAATTTCTAGGAATTCCGAAGGTGTATTTTTTCTTGATAATTCAAGAAATATTTCGAATGAACAAGGTTTGTGGTATTTCCAAACCATGTATCCGATTATGAATGAAGATTTAAAGGAGCTTTATAAACATAATCTTATGCTCGGAGAGCTGTCCATAGATTCTAATGAAATTAGCTTTAATGTAAATGCTAATTATGGGAAAGAGCTTGGTTCTATATACTCAGAAATGAACAATAATAAATTAAATAAAAAATTTCTAAAATATATTCCGGATAATAGCCCTGCCTACCTAGTTTACAATATTGATTTAAGAAAGGCATACGATAAAGCTTATGAAATAGTAGTACCCATATTAAAGAGTCAAAAAAATGTAGAAATGGTAATGAATATTCTTGCCATTCAATTGTTGGATCAATTGGTAGACAAGAAGTCTTTTTTTGGAGCCTATAAAGGAGGTATGTTTGCCTCTTTTAATGGGGTAGAGAAAGTAAAGGTTAATCAAATTGAATATATATATGATGAGGAGAACTTTGATTACAAAGAAATAGAAACGGAATCTGATGAGGAAATTCCCGTATTTACTTTAGGCTTTGCCTCTTCAAGACCTGATTTATTCGAAATGATTTTAGAAGATCTTTCAAGATTAAGCTCTCGAATCAAAAGAAAAGATGGTTATTGGATTGTTGAAGATGCCATATTAGATGCTACTCCGGTATATTTGATTTGCAATAAGAATACATTTTTAATTACCAATAATCGCTCTCTTGTTGAATCAAACATTAATGGTTTTGGTTCAAAATCACTATCTGCTAAAAAAATCCAAAGAATTAAAAAGTCAGGTGTCTTGTATGCTAATGTAGATCTAGATGAGGCACTTCACAAGTTTCCGATTGATTTTTTAGATGAAAGACAAAAGCGTGTAATAGATAGATTAAAGGGTAAATCGGGAGTTTTTGAGCTGACTTCAGGGAAGTCTCAAGTGGATTTTACCAAATATCAATTGAGCTATACATTTGATGGGGATAGTAGTTCAGGTGAACAATTCTTGGACATGATAAATTCCCTATATATATTTTCCAAATAATAGGGGAGTGTATAAA
>WTIB01000159.1:0-4113 GCA_011522905.1 Crocinitomicaceae bacterium
GAACTCCTGTTTCCAGGATGAAAACCTGGCGTCCTAACCACTAGACGAATGGGCCAAAAAATTGGTAGCCCATAGGAGAATCGAACTCCTGTTTCCAGGATGAAAACCTGGCGTCCTAACCACTAGACGAATGGGCCTCAAAAAAAACAAAAAGTATTTTTTGGAGTGCAAATATATGACGAAAATCTCTAATAACAAGTAGGACAATTAATTTTTGAGTTCGGAAATATGAAGTTTTCTCATAAAAATTATTCATTTTTGAAGAACGCGAATAAAATCTCAGAACTTGTCGAAGGAAAAAACATCAATTTGGTTTATCATTAATCCAATTTCGGGCACACGCCGAAAAAAGAAAATACCAAGCTTGATTCGAAAGTATTTGGATCACGAGAAGTTTGCTTACAGGTTATTTTATACACAATACAAAGGTCATGCTGGTGAAATAGCCCGTACGGCTGTAGAACGAAATATAGCCATTGTATGCGCAGTTGGAGGTGATGGCTCAGCACATGAGGTAGGAATAAATTTGATCCATTCAAATACGAAACTTGCTATTATTCCAAGAGGTTCGGGAAATGGCATCTCTAATCACATGGGAATTCCTATTAGAACGATAAGAGCAATTAAATGCCTCAATAAATGTTTTTCGATATCTATTGATACCGTTTCCGTAAATAATTCTCATTTTCTTGGTGTGGGCGGATATGGGATTGATGCATTTATCGCAAAAAAATTCGAACAACACAAAAAGCGTGGATTAAAATCCTATGTAAAACATACCGTAAAAGAATTTTACAAATTTAATCCGATTCAAGTCGAGATTGAAATGCAAGATAAGAGCACGAAAGTCGATGCCTTTTTATTATCTATTGCCAATACCTCTGAATTTGGAAACCGTTTTAAGTTATCGCCCAAGTCAAGTGTTCAAGATGGCATCCTTGAAATGATTATCATTAAGCCTTTTCCAAAATGGGTGAGCCCATTTTTGGTTGCTCGTTTTATTGGTCAAAAAGGAGACAAATCTAAATTTGTGGAAATCATCAAATTTAAAAAAGCAAGCTTAAAGCTTAATGAGGAATTGGCTCACTATGATGGGGAGCATATCAAAGAGAGAAAAAAGATTGATATTGAAGTTGTGCCGAAAAGCCTTAACATTATCGTTAATGAAAGGAGGCTATCTCGAATATAGTGCCCAAGGATTGATTATTTTTATCCAGAATATGATTATGATGAAAATTAACTGAGTATGTTTTTTATTCTTTCTAAGTTTTTTCTTTTTCTTTTATCTCCTTTTACATGGTTGCTTATCAGTATTGGATTATATCTTTTTGTAAAAAACAGGATATGGAAGAAAAGATTTATGTGGAGCACATTAATTATATTCTTTTTCTTCTCGAATGGTTTTATAGTAAATAGGTTTGTCTCACTTTGGGAGATTGAAGGGTCCAGTATTGAAGGTCTCCAACAATACGAAAATGGAATTGTTTTATCAGGAATGTTTGAATATAATAATGATCTGAATAGACTTAGTGCGCGAAGAGGCGCCGATAGAATATGGCAAGCCATACAGCTATATAAAAAACAAAAAATCAAAAAAATTGTCATCTCAGGTGATTCAGGATATGTACTTAAGGAAGGCCTTCACGAGGCAAATCAATTAAAACAAGATCTTATTTCCATGGGTATTCCCGAGAATGACATCATCATTGAAAACAAGTCCCGAAATACACATGAAAATGCCTTTTACACTGCACAGCTCTTTGAAAAAAACGGATTTTCTAAAAGTAATAATCTTCTTATTACATCATCAATGCATATGAGAAGGGCTCAAGCATGTTTTGAAAAACAAGGCATCCCATGTACCCCTTTCACAACAGACCACTATGCCATTCATTCAGAATCCATTTCTATTACTGAATTCATTCCAAGTCAAAACGCTTTTGTAATGTGGGATAGACTCATAAAAGAATGGGTGGGCTACACAGTTTATAATCTAATGGGGTATTTATAATGAATTTAGCGACTCTTGATGGAGAAGTCTACTACTATAAATCCTTTTATCCACGATTAAAAGCTACAACACTATTTAATGAATTTTCATCCTATCAAGAATACAAACAAAGGAAAATCAAACTTTTTGGAAAGCAATTTATGTCACCTCGCTTAGAGGCTTTTTTTGCAAAGGAAAAACAACATTACAGCTATTCTGGAAATGAACTTGAAAGTAATTCATTCACACCTAGAATTCAAAATATTTGCATGGATATCGAAAAATTCACCGATAATAAATTCAATTCGGTACTCATAAATGTCTATAGAAATGAGTCGGACAGCAATGGTTGGCATGCTGATGATGAAAAAGAACTGGGAATAAATCCCTTTATAGCCTCTTTAAGCCTGGGTGAAACCAGAAGGATGCATTTTAAACATAAAACGACAAAAGACAAATTCCATATTGACCTCGAGCATGGAAGTTTATTGATTATGAAAGGAACACTCCAGCACCACTGGAAGCATCAAATTCCAAAATCCAAAAAATCATTAGGAAAGAGAATTAATTTGACGTTCAGAACAATTATGGATTGATCCAGTCTCTATTGCTTTTAAGAATTTCTTGCGTATGAAATTCTAAAGAATTCTCCTTTTCTTGATAATTATATACCCATTTGGCTTCTGGTGGCATACTCAGTAAAATTGATTCTGTTCGGCCTCCTGAATATATCCCAAATTTTGTACCTCTATCGTGCAAAAGATTAAACTCAACATAACGGCTTCGTCTTAAAAGCTGCCATTCCCTTTTCATTTCATCTATATGAATAGCTTTTTTGATTTGTTCAGCATATAATTCTGGAAACAGCCTACCCAGCCTTAAACAAAATTCAAAAATTTGTTCCTTAGTCATTGTATCATTCTCTGAAAAATGATCAAAAAATATACCTCCTATACCTCTAGATTCCTTTCGATGACTTAAATAAAAGTATTCATCGGCCCACTTTTTGAATCGAGAATAAATATCGGAGTCATACTCATCACAAAGTTTTTTCAATTTAGAATGAAAAAGAACGGCCAGTTCTTCGTTGATATATATCGGAGTCAAGTCAATTCCTCCGCCAAACCAATATTTGCCATTATCCATTTCAAAATAACGGATATTCATATGAATAATAGGATGCTGAACTGCTTTTGAATGTAGAACGATAGAAACACCTGTGGCAAAAAAAGAAGAACCATCAAGATTGAGCTGTTTAGACATTTGTTCGGAAACGGGGCCAAAAACCTCAGAAAAAGCGACTCCTCCCTTTTCAATTATATTTCCATCTTTAATGGTGTTTGTTCTTCCTCCACCACCCTCTGATCTCGACCATTCATCTGATTCAAAGATTGATTTACCGTCTATTTCTTCGAGTTTTGAGCATATAAATTCTTGCACTTCCCTGAAAGATGATGCAATTTTCTGTCTATCCATTATTCGATTGTTGAAATATTCAGGTTCTCAAAATGTAAAATATAACCCCCTATGTTGTGATTACTTGGACTACCCTCGAAGTCAAACTTAAAATTATGCACTACACCATTGTCTAGCTCTTTGTTATATAACAAATACATGACCATATTCAGAGTAGCATCATAACCTATACCCGACATTTTACTCATATCAGAATTAAATTTCATCCGGTACATTCTGTGAACATCCTTAATTGATTCATTGTGATAATCCAGAAAAGTACCCACAGCATATCTGAATGGAGCTATATTTTCAATACTTAAAACAAATTTGATTCTTTTCAACCATTCCTCTTTCCCATATACAAGAACACGCTCCTTTTCACCGGCAAACTTCAATACATCCTCGACTATAGTCTCATTCTCAGAAAGTAAAACATAAACTGTTTTTGTGTTCTCTTTATTTGCAAAGAATTTAAAACTATTCATATCCGCCTCAATTAGCTTTGTAGATGCATTTATGTTGTAATAAATTTCCAAAAACTTATTTTGAGCTCTATGATCAATTGAATCAGGAGTTTTAATAAATATAAGTTGACAGGAGTCAAGATTGGATAAATGCTTGGCCAAAATATATTGCTTTGCCGCCGCATCTGGTTCCATAAAAAA
>WTIB01000159.1:4213-8799 GCA_011522905.1 Crocinitomicaceae bacterium
TTGTTTCTGAATTTGTACTGAATGGATTTTCTGAAATTTTTTGAATTTGTATAGGTCGAATGATGTTTTTAATGACGAGCTCCTGCCCTCTTTGAAGACCCTCTGTTATTTGAGGATTATATGCAATAATTGAGTCGATTGGCTGAGAATATCTTCTTGAAATGCCGTAAAGCGTTTCCCTGTGCTGAACAATATGTGTAATATCATCATAAAGCACAGGAATCCATAAGACCTGACCAAGTTGCAATCCAGCGGACAATGAAGGGTTGATTTTTTTCAGCTCTTCAATGGGAATTTCATATAATTTGGAAATACTATAAAGTGATTGTTGTGATTCAACCTGATGGATGTAATATTTCTTACCCTCTTTTTCACCTATATCGGCATATTTTTGTCCAAAAGAGACAAAAGTGAAAAAAACAAAAAAAGCAATCAATATCGATTTCATATTATTCCCATTCAATGGTTGCTGGAGGCTTAGAGCTAATATCATAAGTAACTCTATTTATTCCTTTTACTTGATTAATAATCTTATTAGACATTAAAGCTAAAAAATCATACGGTAAATGACACCAGTCTGCAGTCATTCCGTCTGTAGAGTATACAGCTCGAAGAGCTACCGCATTTTCATATGTTCTTTCATCGCCCATTACACCAACGGATTGAATCGGTAAAAATATCGCACCAGCTTGCCATACGTCATCATATAAACCATGTTCTTTAAGGCCTTCAATAAAAATATAATCTACCTCCTGCAAAATGCGTACCTTTTCTTTCGTTACATCCCCTAAAATCCGAATACCTAGGCCAGGTCCAGGGAAAGGATGTCTTCCAAGTATCTTCGGATCTATATCCAAGGACTTTCCAATTCTACGCACCTCATCTTTAAATAGTAGTTTTAAAGGCTCAACAACTTTCAACATCATATAATCAGGTAAACCACCTACATTATGATGAGACTTAATGGTTTGTGAAGGACCTCCAGTAGCCGAAATTGATTCAATGACATCTGGATAAATGGTACCTTGACCCAACCACTTGGCATCTTGTACTTTTTTAGACTCTTCTTCAAAAACATCGATGAATACTTTTCCAATTGCTTTTCTCTTCAACTCAGGATCGGTAACTCCTTCTAATGCGTTATAAAATTTTTCCGAAGCATCGACACCCGTAACATTCAATCCCATTCCCTTGTAGGAATCCAAGACGTTTTCAAACTCATTTTTCCTCAAAAGTCCGTTATCCACGAATATGCAATGCAACTGCTCACCAATAGATTTGTGTAACAGAACGGCAGCAACTGAAGAATCAACTCCTCCAGACAAGCCCAGAATCACCTTATCATTTCCTATTTGCTCTTTTAATCTAGAGCAGGTTTCGCTTACAAAAGATTGTGGAGTCCAATCTCCTGTACAACCACAAATATCAACGATGAAATTTTTCAAGAGTGTCTTACCCTCAGTGCTATGATATACCTCAGGATGAAATTGTACACCAAAGGTTTGTTCTCCATCAACAGTATATCCAGCGACCTCAACATCTTCAGTTGAGGCAAAAACTGAGTAATGATTTGGAATCTTTTTAATTGTATCCCCGTGTGACATCCAAACTTGAGAACCATTTGTCATGTTTTTTGAAATATCAAGATCTGTATTGATACTTGAAATTACCGCACGACCATATTCTCGAGTACTAGACGGAAGAACTTCTCCCCCGTAATTATGAGCCAAAAACTGAGCTCCAAAACAAATACCTAATAAGGGATATTTTCCCTTAATAGCTTGTAAATCTGGTTTAGGAGAATCCTTGTCTAAAACAGAAAAAGGGCTCCCTGACAAGATTACCCCATTGGTTGCGGAATCAAGTTCTGGTATTTTGTTCCAAGGATGAATTTCGCAATACACATTAAGCTCTCGAATCCTTCTAGCTATCAATTGAGTATACTGTGACCCAAAATCAAGAATAATTATTTTTTGATGCATGATGCAAAGATAATTCTATAAACGATTGACAACTTTAATTCTTGAATATTAATTAACATTTTTTGCACGTGTAAATAGATATAAATTCAAGATTTAACCATTTTTCACATTGCAGCCGAGAACACTTCCTTTCATGGCTTAATTTGATTAAATTTGCAATCCATTAATTCCTTATAAAATGATTGGAAATTTCTTAAAGAAAATTATCGGTGATAAAAACTCCAAAGATAGAAGTACATATAAACCATTTGTAGATTCTGTTAATGCCATTTATCCTGAAATCCAAAGTTGCACAGACAATGAGCTTCGTAATCATACCAATATATTTATTCAGAAAATAAGTGAAGATAAATCTGCTCTCGAAGAACAGCTATCCAAACTTAAAAATGAAGCAGAGAATCCGGAGCTTTCCATACAAGATAAAACAGAAATTTTTGAGAAAGTTGAGAAACTCGAAAAAGAAGTCGATGAAAAGATTGAAGAAAGCTTACTGGAAATTTTGCCAAAAGCATTTGCAGTAATTAAGGAAACCGCTAACCGATGGGCAAATAATGGAAAATTAGTCGTAGATGCACAAGATTTTGATAGAGAGCTTGCCGCAAAGAAAGATGGAATAACTATTGAAGGAGATCAAGCCATTTGGTTGAATGAGTGGACTGCTGCAGGAAACAAAGTGAAATGGGATATGGTGCACTATGATGTTCAGCTGATGGGTGGAGCAGTATTGCATAAAGGGAATATCGCTGAAATGCAAACTGGAGAGGGAAAAACACTTGTGGCTACCCTACCCGTTTACATGAACGCATTAGCTAAGAAAGGAGCACATGTTGTCACTGTAAATGATTATTTGGCAAAAAGAGATTCTGAATGGATGGGACCTCTTTATCAATTCCATGGGCTATCTGTTGACTGTATTGATAAACATAGACCTAATTCGAAGGAAAGAAGAGCTGCTTATATGGCAGATATTACCTTCGGAACAAACAATGAGTTTGGTTTTGATTATTTGAGGGACAACATGGCTGGTCATGTTGATGATTTGGTTCAAAGGAAACATCACTTTGCCATTGTTGATGAGGTGGATTCTGTTTTAATTGACGATGCAAGAACACCTTTAATCATTTCTGGACCAACACCTAAAGGAGATGAACATGAATTCCATGTATTAAAACCACGAATAGAAAGAGTAGTTCAAGCACAAAAGAAATATGTTCAGCAATGCTTAAATGAGGCAAAAAAGAATCTAACAGTAATAAGCGATGCGAGTGGTGATAAAAATGAGGTTAAGAAAAAATTAGAAGAAGGAGGAATAGCCTTATTACGGGCGTTTAGAGGGCTTCCGAAAAACAGGGCATTAATTAAATATCTATCTGAACCTGGGATAAAAGTTCATCTACAAAAAACGGAAAACTTTTATATGCAAGAGCAGGGCAAGCATATGAAAAAAATTGATGTTGAATTGTTTTTTACCATAGATGAGAAAAACAACTCAATACAGCTTACCGATAAAGGAATTGATTTGGTTTCTGGAAATGAAGAGCGTGATTTCTTTATCATGCCTGATATTGGTGCTGAAATTGCAAAACTGGAAAAAAACAACCTAGACAAAGAAAGTCTTCTCGAGCAAAAAGATGCACTGATTAGAGATTATTCCATCAAATCGGAAAGAATACATTCGATCAATCAATTACTCAAAGCCTACACTTTATTTGAAAAAGAGGTAGAATATGTAGTCATGGATGGTAAAGTCAAAATTGTAGATGAATCAACTGGTCGTATTTTGGATGGAAGAAGGTATTCAGATGGACTTCATCAGGCAATTGAGGCTAAGGAAGATGTAACCGTTGAAGCTGCTACACAAACGTACGCAACAGTTACACTACAAAATTATTTCAGAATGTACCATAAGCTATCTGGAATGACAGGAACTGCGGAAACAGAGGCCAAGGAATTTTGGGATATTTATGAATTAGATGTAGTGGTCGTTCCTACCAACAAGCCTGTAATCAGAAAAGACGAGGACGACTGGGTATTCAAAACGGCAAGGGAAAAATACAATGCAGTTATTATCGAAGTAGAAAAATTAGTTGAAGCGGGAAGACCAGTACTTGTAGGTACCACAACTGTTGAGATTTCTGAATTGCTCAGCCGTATGTTGCAGATGAAAAAAATAAAGCATCAAGTACTCAACGCAAAATATCACCAAAAAGAGGCCGAAATTGTAGCCAATGCTGGACTTGCAGGAGCAGTAACCATTGCAACCAATATGGCTGGTCGAGGTACAGATATCAAGCTAGGTGATGGTGTGAAAAAAGCAGGTGGGTTGGCCATTATTGGAACGGAAAGACATGATTCACGTCGGGTTGATCGACAGCTGAGAGGACGTTCAGGAAGACAAGGTGATCCAGGTTCATCTCGATTTTTTGTTTCACTTGAAGATGACTTGATGAGAAAGTTTGGGTCTGAGAGAATTGCCAAAGTCATGGACAGAATGGGACTAAAAGAAGGAGAAGTTATTTCTGCAGGATTGGTCTCTAAGTCAATTGAAAGGGCTCAAAAGAAAGTTGAGGAGAATAATTTCGGTGTTCGTAAAAGACTTTTGGA
>WTIB01000264.1:0-3700 GCA_011522905.1 Crocinitomicaceae bacterium
TCCTGATCAGGAAATTTGTCCAGGAGATTTTGCAGAGATCATTGTATCAGGAGCAAACTATTACGAGTGGCAAAATTCTGACTTAAATGATATCTCATCGCCACAGGTGTATGTTTCTCCCGAACAATCACTAGTATATCAAGTTGTAGGATTCAATAATTTAAATTGTACAGACACTATTGAAACAACTGTTTTTCTGTATCCCAGTGTACAGGCCAATTTTATTGTAAATCCCGTATTATTGACAAGTGATTCACCCATCATTAATATTACAAATACGAGTTTAAATGCTGTAAATTCCATATGGAATTACGGTGATGGTCTTATTGAAGAAAATAATGAGTTGTTTTTTGATTATCAATATGCTTACACAGAAGGTAATTATTTACTGTCTTTGAATGTAATTTCGGAGGAAGGATGTACAGATTCTACTCAAGCTGTCATACAAGTAAAAGGGGGTGATATCTATTATATACCCAATTCATTTACGCCTGACGGGGATGAATTTAATAATACATTTCTACCCATCTTTACCGTGGGTTTTGATCCGGCCAATTATTTGTGTTCAATTTATAATAGGTGGGGGGAATTAATATTTCAATCGAGAAACCATGAAGAAGGTTGGAACGGTCAATTCAATAATTCCTACTGTCCAGATGGGTTATATACCTATTTCATCAAATACAAAAATCCTGATTTTGATGAGTATAAATTGGTCAAAGGGCATGTCTCTTTATTAAGGTAATTTAGTTAACTCCATCGTATTTGATCTTTCTGTTCCCGTACCGATGAATAAATTTCAAGAAATTAGTTATAATTTTGCCTTTTCCATGATGGGCAAGGTAACATATTCAATTTTTCTCGCATTTTGTCTTTTTACCGTTAAGATGGGATGTGCTCAACAAGAATCACAAGATCTTATTGTGCCTGAGGATAGTATACAGAATCTTGACGATATCGTATCCCAAAAATCTACGGCAATCATTGAATATGCCAAAAACTTTCTGGGTGTACCGTATGTTTGGGGAGGCATGAGTCCTTCAGGTTTTGATTGTTCAGGATTTATTAATTACGTGTTTAAAGGTTTTGGTTTTAATCTAACCAGAACCAGTTATGGTTTAGCTGAATTAGGCAAAACGGTACGATTATCTGAATTGCAGCCAGGAGACTTAATGTTTTTTAAAGGTCGTAATATGAGCGTGAATAGAGTTGGTCACGTTGCTTTGGTTGTAGATACCACAGATGGTGTCATACAATTCATTCATGCGGCAAGGACTGGAATTCGGATTGATACATTTAATAATAGCAGTTATTATGTTCCTAGATATATTAAGTCTAAAAGAATGGATTACATAGGTTACTAAATAAATTCCATGGGTACATATTCATTAAATAAAAGCCAATGGCTCTTCGTGTTTCTATCGGGATTGTTCATTACCAATGCTGTAACGGCTGAGTTGATAAGTAACAAGCTCATCGAGATTCCATTGCAATTTGATTTTTTTGGAGAGAAATTAGGTCCTTTTGTAACGATTGTGGGAATTTTACCGTGGCCAGTTGTTTTTTTATTGACTGATTTATTGAATGAATTTTATGGTTATAAAGCCGTCAAAAGATTGAGCTGGATAACAGCAATTCTTATCGCATATTGTTTCATTATCGTAGGGCTTTCTATGGAGATACCTGCTATTGAGATTGAGGGCTCTAATTTATCGGATGATCAGGCATACAATAAAGTGTTTGGACAAGCCCAAATGGTCATTGTGGGTAGTATTTGTGCATTTCTGGTTTCACAATTGCTCGATGCCTTATTATTTAAATGGATTAAATCTAAAACGGGTACGCGTTTGATTTGGTTGAGAAGTACAGGGAGTACGGTTGTTTCTCAATTAATAGACTCATATATAGTTTTATACATTGGTTTTGTCCTTCCTGGTTCGCTTTCATTTTCAGATTTCATGACGATTGCGCCAACCAATTATGTGCTCAAATTAATTATAGCTGTGCTTCTAACACCACTCATATATCTGGGTCATTTTTTAATTCGAAAATTTGTGTTAAATCAAAAGTCAGATGTTCTATAGGCTTTATGCCAAAGAAGATAGGCGATCGCGAGAACACTCATTACAGCACCAAAAAGAAATACTTGTTGAATTGACTCAGGCGTATTGTCATAAGTGAAAATGGTGGATGAGGATCCAATCATAATACCTATTTCAAGTGCAATGAATATGGTGCCGGCACCAACTCCACGTCTTTTGATATGAGAAAGGTCAGCAGTCCAGGCAAATAGGGTAGGGCTCGAAACCCCAGTTGCAAGACCGAATACAATGGCGGAAATGACGAATGAATTGTAAGAATCAACTCTTGCAAGAAGTAGCATCGAAATGAAAAGAATGCAAACGCCTATAAGCATGGTCTCTCTTCGACCTATTCGATCGGAAAGTGAAGAAGTGAAAAGCCTTACAAATATGGTTGAGACAACGTAAAACCCAAAGAAGAACCCTTTATTTTCAATTCCCACGAATCCCGACATGTCCGGTGCAAGCACAAATATAATTCCTGAGCAGGAAGCCGTGAGCACCATTACAATTGCTGCAGGAATTACAGAGGGTTCGACTACGTCAATCCATTTTACTTTCAATTGACTACCATCAAATCTTTCTGGATGTTCTAATGTTTCTTCAACTCTCAACAGGAATAAACCTGAAACAACTGATGTTAAACCTGCAATAAAAAATAAGGCATCCATTCCAAAATGATTACCAATCCATGAACCTGAAAATTGCCCAACTCCAAAACCAAGTGAAATAAAGGTACCCCAAATCCCCATGGCTTGACCTCTTTTTTCTGCAGGAATGATGTCCGTTAATAGGGCTGTTGATCCTGTTGGGGTAAATCCAGCGCTAAATCCGTGAAAAAATCTCAGTATTAAAAAAAACAATACTGAAAAGGAAAATGGATAAATCCACGATATGAGCATTGAAAAAAAAATACCGAGATAAATTACTTTCTTTCTACCAATTGTATCGGTTAATTTTCCTGAAAATGGCCTGCTAAATGCGGCTGATACCGTGAATAACGTAATGATTAATCCCTTTTTGTCAGCTCCTCCAAGATCAGTTATAAAGGAATTTAGCTCTGGCAAAATGAGATTGAAACTGGTCATGAAAAAAAACATGGATAAGGACAAAAGCCAAAAATTCTTTCCATATTTTATATTCATGAGCTAAAATTACAGTTTAATTGGAATGTGAACATCTATTTTGTTCCTTTGTTTAATTATTATGAAATATACATTCGCCTTTGGCTTCTTTTGTCTGTTATTCTCTTGTTCCTCTCAGGTCGAGAAAAACAATACCTTTAACGGAAGAGCTCTACCGGAAAATACATGCTATGTTTTGAATGGCGGCACTGAAAGGCCTTTCACTGGTGAATATTGGAATCATAAAGAGGAGGGAGAATATATATGTGTTGCTTGTGATTCCCCTCTTTTCTCAAGTAAACATAAATACCAATCTGGTTCAGGTTGGCCAAGCTACTATGACGTTTTAAACGGTGGACGAGTAAAGAAATTAAAAGACTTAAGCTTAGGCATGGAGCGTATTGAAATTAGATGCAATAATTGTGATGCGCACCTCGGTCATTTGTTCAATGATGGACCTCAACCAACAGGATTGCGATACTGTGTGAATTCAGC
>WTIB01000264.1:3800-8794 GCA_011522905.1 Crocinitomicaceae bacterium
AGTCGCAGAACGATTCCGTCAATGTTATCTTCGAGCTGTATCTGACATCCTAAACGACTGTTGTCTTTTACAAAAAAGGCTTGATCCAGCATATCGAGTTCAGAATCACTTTGTTCGGGAAGGGCTGTATCTGATTCCAAATAGCACTGACACGTAGCACACATAGCCATTCCACCGCATTCACCGATTACAGGAAGCTCATAAGACTTACACAATTCCATAATATTCATATTCATGTCGGTAGGGCCAACTAAGTCATGTGCTTTTCCTTTTCTATCAATTATAGTTACTTTAATATCACTCATAATATTCAATTGTATATATTGACTAAATTATTTCCATTAAATGATGTAGCGTATTGTACCAAACCATATTGAGATCCACTAATTGGGCTGCCATCATATAGGGAAAACGAGGCATTGTTACAGGTGTCCTTGAGAATGAGGAAATTGTCGGTGTCAGGAAATAAAGGGGAAGGACATGTAGCATTGACGTCAGCAGGAGAATGTCTGTCAAAAGCAATGAACTCGTCTATAGACCTTCGATATACAATTATCCCTCTTGACCCTCCATTAACATAGGCCCAACCACCAACTCCAGCAAGAGAGAAATATCCCGGTAAATTGAGGTCAATTGTTAGATTAAATGGCACATAAGGCACAGGATGGGTTTGTTGGTTCCCACATGATCCGCTCATCAGAAATAAGGAGATTACCAATAAGATTTGTACTTTCATTTTTCAAAGATACCCAATATTGAGGAGATTAATAGCCATATTCATCTGTATTTTACTGATCATTATCATCGTACAATGCATGCCCGGACCACCTGTTACCGCAAGGAATAGTAAGGTTTTATCTCGAAAGGTTATTCGTCAAGAAAGGAAAGTAGAAAGAGCTAAAAAGAAGTTTTTGGAAAAAAAGTTCAAACGGCATCGCAAATTTCAAAGTTCAGAGAATAAGAGATTAATGCGAAGGTCATTGCGTAGAATGAAGAAGGAAAGAAGAAGAAATTATAGAGCCTCAGAAATGAAAAAAGATGAGCCCTTTGTATTGGAAGAATAACCACAAAGAATCATACAATCAATTTTCAGTAGGTAGTCTGATATTTTGGTAAAAAAAAAGCCTCCCGAAGGAGGCCTTTCATAATTAAAAGTTTGGAATTATTTCTTAACGAACATTGCTGGTAAGTGTCCTTCAACATTGAAGTAATAAACTCCAGTTTCGAATGACGCTATACTAATGCTAGCTTTTCCGTTATTGATAGTTCCTGCATCAACGATTTGACCAAGTGCATTCACAATAGTATATGAAGTTACTTTAAGATCAGTATCGAAGTTTACATTTACTTCTTCAGTAGCTGGATTAGGATATAATTCTAAGTTAGACTCTTCAAGAGTTCTCAAAGTATTATTCTCATTAGTTATCATTCCTGATTGAGGCTGCTGAGGTCCACAAGAGTTAACTTCATCACAACTTCCTAATAGATCTCCTTGCGCTAAGTGTGCTGGAACAGCACTTTCATCAACACAAATTGTAATCGTATTACCGTTAGGCAATCTTTTACAGATCTCTACTTTCTCGTTCAAACTGTTTCCAGCGTAGCATACTACATCAATAACACATACCTGAACGTCATCAGATGCAGTACATCCGTTTGCGTCAGTTACGTTCATAACATAGTTTGTAGTAGTGCTTGGACATACAGTCAATGACGTGTATTCTGCACCTTCGATTGTTACACTACCTAAAGCAGCAGCATCTGCTGGATTAGCGTTAAGTCCGTTTATTACAAAACCACACTGAACGATTAATCCTGGAGCAAGACTTGCACCATCAACAGTTACACTGAAGTCTCCACTTAATGGTAGATCAATTACTCCTGAACCACCTAACGCATCTTGGAATCCATTATTAGGATCAAGCGCCTTAATGAAATACTTAGCAGTATATCTGTTCAAGTCTAGAGTATGGTCAGTAACAGTACCTCTGAAGGTAAGGTCTTGTCCATTTAATCCAGCAGGCTCGATAAGAGTGTTGGCATCCATGATTTTGTTACCACCACCGTTGCCATCAGACCAGAATCCGTCATTGGCGTTGTAGGTATTGAAGTTTGGCTGAAGAATGATTTTGTTAGCTCCACCGTCTAAAGTAGTTGCTAAATCTGGAACTCCCCAGAAGCTTCCAAATACGTAACCTCCACCACAACATGGGTTAGGATCAGCTGGATTTTCAAACACATTCATGTATCCGAACCAGTTGTCATTTGCATTTGCAGTAACATAGTTTCCACCAGACTGGTCAGCCCAAGAGTAAGTATATGGTCCACAACCACCACTAGCAGAAGCACTAAGATCAGCGCACTCTAGAGGATCGTATCCAAAGAATACTGTTTGGTCTTCACCAGCATCAACTTCAAGAGCAGTTGGCTCTGTTAAGAAGATAGAACCACTCGCACTACATCCGAATCCGTCAGTTGCAGTTACAGTGTAGAAACCAGACGGTAATCCACTATTTGTTTGTGAAGTTGCACCATTACTCCAAGAGTATGCTACATCACAACCATTGGTCAACGCAGTAACCGAACCATCACTTCCACCATTACAAGAGATGTTAAATCCACATCCTTGAACGTCGGCAACTAAGTTTACGTTTAAGTCACAAGACTTAGTGATAGCAACAGTAAATGCTCCTTGGCTTGCTGAAGAGAATCCTTCAATCGCAAGGTAGTAAGTTCCTGGCTGTAATGAAGCTGTGATTGAACTTCTCAATCCACAAGCATCATCGTTAAGCGCAATGATAGAACCACCACATGGTGCTGTAGTAAGATACAAGTAAGTATCCCAAGTAGCCAAGTTACATGTAGTAAACGTATAAGTTCCAGCACATGGGATAACCATTTCAAGAACTCTATCGTTTGAACTTCTCAATGAACAGTCATTACATGCTCCAAGGGTAGTTGAAGAGTAACTTGTATTTGAATTTACAGTGATGCTTTCATCAATTCCTCCTGGAGGTGGAATACAAGGACATCCAACAGTGATTGTTCCTGAACTTGCTGAAGTATTTTCATCGTCAATTAAGAACAAGTATGTTACACCAGCAGTTAAATTCACAGAATTGGTTGAAGACGAGAAGATGTCATCAACATATGTCCAACCTGTAGAACCACAAGCACCTGACTTGTAGTATAAGTCAACATAGTATCCACCTGAGTGGTTTACTGTAATTGGGTAAGAACCAGTAATAGGTGCAGTATATGAGAATACGGCCTCGTTACCAGGAGTAGACCAAGGACCACCAAGGCCATTCCATGCTCCAGTACCAGCTGGTAAAGAATAACTTGCTGATTGATCACACGAAGCGATGTTTGTAATCGACTCACAAGGATCATTGTTACTTGGACAAGTTATGCTGACAGATACATTACTAGTTGAAGTATTTTCATCATCAATTAGAAGTAAAATACTTTGTCCAGCTGTAATTGTTAGAACATAACTTCCAGATGAAAATATATCATCAACATAAGTCCATCCAGTATTTGAACATCCATTAAGGTCAGTTACTTTGTAGTAAAGATCTACATAGAATCCACTGTTAGTGATTTCAATTGCATGTTGTCCTGTAACATCTGCTGTGAACTCGATAACTTGCTCTTGTCCTGGTGTAGACCAAGGTCCGCCCAAGTTGTTCCATTGTCCCGATCCACTTAGAGAGAATGACGTTGATGCTGGACATCCGTTCCATACAATCGCATCATCACATGGGTCAGATGCAGGTGAACCACCTGATTCCAAGGTACCTCTTAAGGTCATACAAGAGAATTGAGATGAACAGAAATATCTGTCAATCAAAACTCTAACTGGGTTACCATTAGATGTAAATGTAACTTTAGATTGTAAACCACAGAAGTCATCATTATAACCAACAACCGCACCAGTTACGTTATCATAAATTGTAATCTGCGTATCGAAATCTGTGTCTCCACAGGTTTCAAAGCTGTATGTAAATCCAGCTGTTAAACCTGTAACGAGTCGATATTCACCTCCATACAAACATGATGAAAGTGTATTTAGTTGACCTTCAACCCAACCAGAAGCATTGGTCGTTCCAAATTGGGTGTTATTATTGGGACATTGCGCTTGAGAATTGAATGCAAAACCAAGCATCACAGCTACTGCTGCGATATTAAATAAAATTCTTTTCATGGCTTAGTTTTTAGGGTTATTAGATTCTTTTCTTTCCTCAGCACGAATAGCTTCTGCGTCATCAGTTGACTTAGTAATCATTTTTTCATACTTCGAAGCATTTTTTTCAACCCACTCTGCTTTCTTTGCGGCATAAGTTTCTTCATCTTGCTGCTTATTACCTGTACTAATGTAGGTAGGGAAGCTGCTGTCATCAGCAACAATTACGCGCTCTCTTACCGGGTCTGAGTGAAACGACGTTGATTGGATAATCAATCCTTCGTTTTTCACTTCTTCACCTGTAAAAGCTCTCTTTTCTTCTACCGAAGTAAATTCTCTTTCCTTCGTAGGTTGGTTGTACAATTCTGGATTTTGTTGAATCCATTCCGATTTCTCTTTGTCTGTTTTGAAAACCGGAATCTCTGTCGTTTTTTGCGCATAGGATATACCCGCAGCAAACACCGACAAAATCACGAGTGATTTTTTCATAGTTTGAAATTTAGTTAATAGTCTAATAGCGTTCCTATGTATGAAAAGGTTTAGAATTTTCATACGAACGCGGTGAAGATATAAAAAATTTTTTAATTAATTGTCAAGTTGACATAAATAACGATTCGGAATGAGTTTGTGTGTTTTGATTTTAACTCCCTAAAGTGTTATTAATGCTCAAGAATTTAATAAATTCTCCAATTCCATACTTCTTTCTTCCCAAGTTTTCATGAGTTCCTTTAATTCAGAATTCATTATCTCCATATTGGAATAAAGCGCTTGGAGTTCCTCATGTGTTATCGAATTTGGGTTAGCCATT
>WTIB01000110.1 GCA_011522905.1 Crocinitomicaceae bacterium
CAATTATAACGTTAACATCTGGTGCAGGTGCTGGACCTATTCCAATAACTATTGGGTTTGGATTAGAAGCTGTGGGTGGTATGTTGTCATTAATCGTATATGTACTTGTCCAAACGGCAGTTGCGCCGGAGCAGTCAGTATAAGTATAGGTGTATATTTTATCCCCAGCACATGCTGGTGTTGCGTTCTCTGTCATTACAGGAGTTATAGGGCTTCCACAATTGTCATTAATTACCGGAGGTGTTGGTACAATAATATCATCTGAACATTCAATGAAAAAAAGATCATCTGGTGGTAAACTCATAACTGACGAACAACAAGTGTAATTTTCGTCAAGAGTATATGAACAAGAGACCGGAGTAGCTATTTGTTGCTCAAATACAGCGGAAACGCTTGTTGATAGTGTGCCAATTGTCCACTGTCCTGCACCTAGAGAGGCACAAGAAGCTCCCGGTATAAATGTGGTAAATATTTGTGGTGTTCCATACCAAAAGTTATTCGGAAGCACATATACCTCTATGATACTATTTTGGGTATAGGTGACACCATAAGCACTAAGGTCCACCTCGTTAAAGGAATAAGAAAAACTTGTATTCGTTAGTGGTCCTTGAAATAAAACCTGAATCCCGTCAATATAAATATCTACATAATAAGGCTCTGGTGAAGCCGAACAATTTGGACAGCAATATCCGGAACCGCTTATATCCACAACTACCGATTGGGCATTTCCCCCCACTCCATTTGCAGGAACAACAGCATAAGCGGCATTATTTATTCCTGCATATGCATTACTTGCCACAAAAGAAGATGTATTAACTGTTGAATTGTATGTTATTGGTGTTAAAGGGCCTGCAGTTTGACAACAGTTGGGTCCCGCTGCAAAACCGAGATAATCGACGGTAAAGCTTTCGGTGCCATTTGAGCAATATGGTGTAAGCGAACTTGGGTCTGGAGAAATAGAAAAAAGCGTTCCTAAGTCTAATAAATCACAGTCATTATTGGCAGAAACATCCCAAGAACAAGACCCTGAATTCCATACGACCGAAACAACATCAGAACCCTGAGTTGGAACTTGAGGATATACCATAACGGTATGTGTTCCACTTGAAATTATGTCGCCAGTTTCATCGCAGCTTATCTCCCATGGAAGGTCCAATGAAATTGGAGTGCAAAAGTTATTGTTTTCTAAAGTAAGTTCAACGCTAAAGTCTTGACAATTCCCCATAGTTTCCGAAACAACTCCCGATGGTGTAGTTATGTCTATGGTTGCGGAGGAAATTTCAATACTTGAAGTAAAATATTGATTTGCTTGAGCTCCAAAGTTTCCGTCAATTTCAGCTAAAATCGTACCTGAGGTACTCGTTGCTTGAATAATTCCACCTGTGCCATTAAAACCATCTCCCCATGAATCATAAACTGTCAAATTAAATATAGTCCCTTCAACTGCTGGGTCTAATGGACCCACTACAACATTTATTGATCCCCCATTTGTGCCTGGTCCACCTGAAGCTACAACATTTCCGGAGGTATTTGAGACAACATCCCAAGTAATTTCACTTGCGAAAGAAGAACCATAGTTTCCAACAATATTGAATGTTACAAAACCATTACAAGCCGTATTTGGCACTTCCAAATAATAGAGTTGGTTCCCACAAGTTTCTGTTGCAGAGCTTGCTTGACTTGCATATTCAGGACAATTTGCCGTTGGCGGGTTTACTATTGTACAATCCGTATTTCCTGATCCTCCAGATTGAGTTAAGGTGATATTTTGAACTACGCTGGCATAATTTGTCACCAGCATGACGTAAACCTGGCCAACTACAGCGCCAATAATCTCAGGAGTTTCATTATTTGTAATTGAGTAGCTACAATCGACAATGTTGTTGTATGACCCACAATTAGCTTCAGCTTCAGCTAAAGAATTAAACGGTCCCCAAATGATAAAGTCGATATCGGAGGCCGCATTAAGCTCCATCTGAATGTCTCCAGAATTGGCAATTTCTAAATAATACCACGTGGGGTTCGGCTCAGAGAATAAGCAACCGTAATTATTTCCCGGATTCGTCGTTGATGCATCAGGATCTCCGCTTGATGCCGTAAATGATATACCAACATCCGTACAGATGGGTTCTAAATTGTTACAATCAGTACCACCGGCCTGAGAGTAAACAAATAGGGCTTGCAGTAAAACTACTACTAAAACTACAATCTTTTTATTCATG
>WTIB01000001.1:0-6584 GCA_011522905.1 Crocinitomicaceae bacterium
GCCTCTAATGGGGGCATTTGTTCAAGGGGTCAAAAAGATTTATTCCCAAAAGGAGAGCTTTTTTGTAATTCTAGGTGGACCTGTACCAGGAATATGTTTAGGTATTATTGGCAGTATTTTTGCAATTCAAATGCAAATTGATTGGTTGTTAGAAATAAGTGGCATTTTTATGATATTGAACATGATTAATCTTCTTCCTTTGGACCCACTAGATGGTGGTCAGCTATTTAGATTATTGGTAAAGTATGATCACGATCTTTTTTTAATGATTTTCTCATTGGTTTCGTCTTTGGTTTTAATTGCTGCAGGGTTCTTCGCGGACTCTTGGCCATTAATGCTTTTTGGATTTCTAATGTCTTTTAGAGTAAGATCCATTCAAAAAAAATATTTAATTCGAAAGGAGTTTACCAAAAATGGTATCAATTATCGGGTTCCATATGAAGACTTGAGTAACAAAGACTACTCTTTAATTCGAAATATAGTTTTAGATCACAATCCATCACTGAAAAAGTATAATGAAATTTCAGGTAATTCAAATGACCTGTTAATGGCTGAAAACGTAAATTCTGTCCTTGAAACCCCGCTTTTGATGGATTCTAGTGTTTTATTTAGAATTGGCGTAGTGTTGACTTGGTTATTAAGCTTATTTACCCCGGTCATATTATTCATTTTGTATGGCGAATCACTAAAATGGTATTTTAATTAATTTTCATGTGTAGAATTAATTTAATATTTCTTTTCTGCCTCTTCATAAGCTCATATAGCTTTCAGCAATGCGAAAGAATTCTATTGAAGGGAAAAGTTGTTGATAGTTTAAGGCCAAATTCTTTCTACAATTTAATGGTTGTAAATAA
Organism: Crocinitomicaceae bacterium; assembly: GCA_011522905.1. Taxonomy (GTDB): domain Bacteria; phylum Bacteroidota; class Bacteroidia; order Flavobacteriales_D; family Crocinitomicaceae; genus UBA952. The sequence goes on from WTIB01000001.1 coordinate 855, forward strand.
AACTACAGGTAAAGGTGTTTTTGGTCAGCCTAATGGAAAATTTAGTGCATACGTTTCGAGTGGAGACCAAATTGTTTTGTCAATAAAGGGCTATCCTAAATTTAAGTATACCATTATTCCAGATTCAAATTGTCAATTTCTTGTTCATGAAACAATTGAAAGACTACCTCAAGAATTAGATGAGGTTGTGATTAGACCCTTAAAAACATTAAATCAAATTAAAGAGGAAAGAGCAGAACTGGCCATGAGGGATACGCGAATTGTATCTGGTATTAGTGCGTTTGAAAGTCCAATCACTGCCTTATACCAAGCTTTTTCCAAGAAGGAAAAGAATAAAAGATGGATTGCTGAACAAGAGTATAAGGATGATCAGATTAGAATTGTGAAAGAGTTGTTGGCATTGTATGTCGCTTATGATATCATTGAATTAAATGAAAAGGATTTTGATTCATTTATTTCTTTTCTTAATGTAAACGAGTATTTTCTGAAAACAGCGAGTGAGATGGAGCTGGTCTTATTCGTTAAAGACAAATACGAGCATTTTCAAATGCTGCGCTAATTAGGATTGCAATCGATCAGTGCGTTTCCATACACTACTTTTACTACCTCCAAGAAACTTAAAGAATCCAACGAACAATGCTGTATTCATTGCTGCAAAATGAGTTATATACCTAAAAGGTTTGATGTGAATACCGAGTTTAATAAAAATCAGGTCAAAAGCTATAATCATTAAACTGGAAACGTAGCTGTATAAAAGTATGGTATTTAAGAGCGAATCAGCATAAATGAAGCACAATATTATACCAACTGCTATTATGAAAAAGGGGCTTATCCAACGAAAAACTTTGTGAGAAAGGAATACAAAAGAGAGTCTATTAAATTTAAAAAGCACATGAAAAAAGTAGGAAAGGTTTTGAAAATTGCCAGCAGAAATTCTGGATTTTCGAACAAATTCAGCATGAAGGTTATTGCTCACATCTTCATAAACTATAGCTTTTGGTTCATTTACACAGGAATAACCATTTTCTAGAACACTCATATTTAAGAAAAAGTCATCAACAAGAAAATTTTCGGGAACTTTTGAAAACAATTTTTTTCGCATCGCAAAACATCCACCGAAAGGCCCCATCATTTTACCCCATAATCTACCTTCAGCGTGTTTGAGCTTTCCTTCAATAGAAATGTATGTTTTTTCAGGAATCGAAATCCCAGTAGTTTTGAGTCCATAATTTTGCATATTACTATCTACGAGTCCTATTTTAGAATCTGAAAAATGTTGAATAAGAGCCGAAAGTGTATGTTCTGTAAATAACACATTGGCATCAGTTAAAACGAGTATCTCCCCCAGGGCTTTATCAAAAAGGGCATTTATGATTTTTATTTTCCCGCTTCTTTTTTCAAATTTAACATGCTTGATGATTTTGTGTTGATTTGCATATCCTTGAATGATTTTGTCCGTATTGTCAGTGCAATTGTCGGTACCAATTATGATTTCAATATCATCAATGGGGTATTTTGAGGAAAGAATACTTTTGATTTTTGATTCAATAACAAGCTCTTCATTATGTGCTGCAATCAAAATCGATAATTTGGGAATTATTGGTTCTTTCGCTTTTTTTTGAGCCTCTTTTCTTTTGGCTATTCCAATGGTGATCAAAGGATATACGAAATAGGTATATACAACTGGTGAGATGAATGACCACATTAATATGTTAAGAGTAAGGGACAATATATTTATGTTTTTAACGAGTCAATGAGCTTATTAGAAACCAGCTCAGATGAAAATTCAGTTTCAATAAACTCTTGCCCAGCTTTTCCAATTTTTTCACATAATTCTTTATCCAATAAAAGTATGGAAAGTTTCTCTATGAAATCAGCTTTGCTTTGGCACACTGGTATTATTTCAGGAAGAGTTAGGCCTTCTGCTGCTTTACTACTTAAAACACATGGAACACCGAGAGACATGGCTTCAAGTACTTTCATTTTAACCCCAGAACCCGAAAGTAAAGGGGCTACAAAAATTCCGTTCATTGCGATAAACTCCTTTGATGATTCTACGAAACCGTGAAGGTTGACATTTGGTTTTTCTGAAATACTTGTAATCTCATTTGAGAAGCTCCCTGCAATTTCTAATGTAAGTGCTGGAAATTTATTTGATAAATCTTTAAAAACATTATCAACAAACCATAGCATAGCTTCTTTATTCGGAAGCCAGTTGAACGCGCCTAGGAAACAAAGAGCACTATTTTGTATGATTTTTTTTGAATTGGTTTTCATTGAAACAGGCATATAGATACTTCTTGTTTTCGTATGATTTTTGAAATAGGATTGATCCAATTCCGAAATCGACATTATAAGATCAATTTTATTTAAAAATTGTAATTCAAAAGCTTTTAGTTTTCGGGATAGATGCTTGAAGTACCACTTCTTTAGTGGATTTTTTTCTCCTTTCGATAAATCTTCCCAGATCTTATGCTCTATGTTATGCGCTCTATATACCAATTTGGCATTTGAAATGCATCTAATGTCTGTGATGTACCCACCAGAAAAGATACTTTCAAAAAGTACGATGTCAAAATCATTTTGACTCAGAAGTGATTCAATTTGTTTTTTAATATTTGCCTTTACAAATCTGGATACATTATATGATTTATTATTAAACAAATGAATGAAAGCTGATAGTGGATTTATCTTAGTTGAAATTGGTATTCCGATAAAATCAACATTCTTTTTAATTTCTAACGGAATTTTTTTCGTGTTGCCCGGATGTTTCTCTGTTGCAAAATAAACATAGGAAATCACAGCTTCTGGATAAGCTAGAATGAAATCTCGAAGCATTCTATCCATTGCATGACATCCGCCGTCAACAATAGGGTAGGGAGGTTTGTGACTTATAAATAAGGCCTTCATTTTGTCTTATTTAAAGTGAACAATTTCATCCAATTTTCTTTAGAAAAGATTTTAGAATCTCGGGCTGCTGCTCTTGTCAGAAGAACTGCAATCGGGGCGAAAATAATACAAGCCATCCACATCCCAAAAAACGGACTAATCACCTGCGACTCTGCAAGATTTTCACCGGTTGTTATAATTGAAAAGTAGACAATAAAGATAATTGCCGCAATAACGACTGGGGCTCCAAATCCTCCTCTTTTAATTATTGAGCCTAAAGATGCCCCCATAAAAAATAAGATAATGAGGGTTGCGGAAAGTGCAAATTTTCGATGAAATTCAATCCAGTAATTGTTTTCATCAATTTCTATGGTCCGAAGAAACTTTATTTGATTTTCTAAATTTTGATTTTTACTTCTGAGCTTGGCTACAAGCTGCTTATAAATTTGCTTTTTTTCATCTATGTCAATATCATCCATATTAATACTTTTAAGACCCTTAAGCTGTGTTGTATCTTCAATACCTTCTATTTGACGCAATCTGAAAATAGATTGGTCTCTTTTATTTACAAGGAGATAGGCATCATTCATTTTCTCTCTTTTGTTCTCTAAGGAGTCCATTGCATTTTTGATTTGAAAAACATTGAGCATTTCATATTTATCCTTGAAAATTTGATTATCGCTTCGGTTGAGGGTAAATCCCGATACGTTTATTTTATATGTGGCTTTATCAAAACGAGATACTCGCGAAGGACGATTCATATGCGTTTTGTTCTGCATTTTTCCATTTGGCAGAAAAATAGGATTTTGTATATCGAGCTCTTCAAAAACATTTCCATTGATCAATTCTAAAAATAAATACAAAGAATTTGTTGATTTGTATATCCTGATTTCTTCTGCCTTGATGGTTTTTAGCTCTGTGGGGTTCGTATGGTCATGAATAATAACATCCTGATATTTTCCATTTTCCCCCGAGCCTGCTTTAATGGCATAGCCGTCAATTTCACTTGTGAAAACACCAGGTTTGATGAGGTTGGTGATTTTTGTATTCTGAATATCAAAAATTAATGAATGCCACTTAAGGTTTGCAACTGGAATAACATAGTTAGAAAAATAAAAGGTGAATATGGATATGGCTATCACAAATACCATTAATGGTCTCATAATTTTGAATAGCGATAAGCCGCTAGATTTAAGAGCAGTGAGTTCATTATTTTCTGAAAAATTACCAAAGGTCATTAGAGATGAAATCAAGATGGCCAATGGTAGAGCAAGGGGTATAAGACTTGCTGAAACATAAAAAAGGAGCTCAAGAATAACAAATACGTCGATTCCTTTTCCCATCAAATCATCAATATAAACCCAAAAAAATTGAAGTATTAAGATGAAAATAGAAATAATCAGTGTCAGTATAAAGGGACCAATAAATGATCTGAGACTAAATAAATAGAGTCGAGGCAACAATGTACTTGTAGTTTAAGGGTTATACTCTAATTACACTAACGCAAAACTAATGGAATTATGCTCCAATAATTCTTTTCAAGTCATTAATTTGTTGTTCCCAGAGCATTTTTGCAGATTCGATTTCACCAGGTTCAGCGAAGTCAACTACGTTAAGAGAGACTGTTGAAGTCATGGAATCAACCTCAAAATTAATTTCAAAGTAATAATCATCTCCATTTTCCTCATCATCTAACCATTTGAATTTCATTTTAGAGTTCATTTTTCGCTGAATCAATCGTGCCTCCTCGATACTGCCGTCCCATTCAAATGAATAAATGTCATCTCTCACAGTCACGTTATCCGCAAACCACTCACTAAGTCCACTAGGAGACCCAATCATGTTGTCAAGAACCCTAATCGAGGTTTTCAATAAATACTCTAATTCAAATTTTTCTTTCATAGTTTGAAGAATGATTACTTTTGTCAGATTGTAAATGCAATATACTCAATTTATTTAAATGAAATTACAAGATTCTTTAGAAAAGCAAGGCGAAATTTTATTTCGAAATCGGGGCTTTATTCCGATCTTATTTATTCTCTTTTCTGTACCCGTAAGCTATTTTAATTCATTTGATTGCCTTATCGATAATAAAGCAGTTGAATATACTATTTTGTTTTCCTCAATTGGATTTATTGTACTTGGGCATTTAATTAGGGCTCAAGTGATATTATCAAGGCAGGATGCCACATCTGGCCGAAACAGAAACGAACAGGTCGCTGATTCATTAAACACAAAAGGGTGGTATTCTATCGTTCGAAATCCACTTTATGTGGCTAATTTTTTAATATGGTTCGGGCTGTCCATTTATTTATTTAGTTTTTGGTTGAGCCTAATTCTGGTTCTGGCTTTTTGGATGTATTATGAACGCATTGTTTTTGCCGAGGAAGCATTCTTATCAAGAAAATTTGGTGAAGCGTATACAAAATGGTGTAATGAAACGCCAGTATTTATTCCTAAAGTCAAAGGTTATATTCCTATCAAATATAAATTTTCATTGAGCAAAGTGATTTTTAATGAATATTCAAGCATGCTTTCTACGGGTACTTGTTTTCTTTTTGTGGCCTTATTGCGTGAATATTCAATTCATCATAATATTCATTTTGGTGAATTGACCTGGGTCTACGTCATCACCCTTGCGTGCTTTGGACTTGCTGTCAAAGGAATTAAGGTGTTACGAAAGTCAAGAAGCTAAGGGAAACAAGCTTCAATATATGCTTTAATCAGCTTTGTATGGATCGATTCAGTCTTAAATTGTCGCTCCGGATGGAATTGCACGCCTATAATCCATCGGTCATCTAGGCCTTTTCCCCATTCAGCAGCTTCACAGATACCATCTGC
>WTIB01000001.1:6684-8753 GCA_011522905.1 Crocinitomicaceae bacterium
GGATCAGTTATGCACAAATTGAAAGTATCCTTGACACCATAATTTTTCGGCCCTACGTCTTTTCCTCCAGAAAGAATAAGTCCGGACACCGTCTTAAAGGTACTTTTCCATTTTGATTTCTTAAGCTGTAAAAAGTCAATGACTATGATGGTGCTATCTACGGAATGTACGTAGTCAATAATATTTTGATTTGTGGTTGCGGTTGCCAGTGTTTTTAAAGATTGACTGTACGTATAAAACGTCGCAATAAACACTAAATGAAGTGCAATTAGTTTTTTCATTCTTGATTGTATTCTTGTCTTTGAGTAATTGATCTTCCTAAAGACATCTCATCCGCATAATGAAGCTCGGAGCCTACGCTTACGCCTCTGGATAATGTTGTGATTAAAGTAGAAAATCCTTTTAGTTTTTTGAATAAATAAAAATTTGTGGTGTCGCCTTCCATCGTTGGACTTAAGGCGAAAATGATTTCTTTAACGTGACCTTGGCTTACTTTATCAATGAGTGGCTGAATGTTTAATTCATTCGGGCCAATTCCATCCATAGGGGAGATGACACCGCCAAGCACATGGTATTTCCCTTTAAAAGCACCTGTTGATTCGACTGCAATAATATCTCTTATGTCTTCGATTACGCAAATCACTTCAGAATCTCGATTAGGATTTAAACAGATATCACATTTGGCATGATCAGAAATATTTCCACATTCTTCACAGTTAAAGACATTTAATTTTAAATCAATTATTGCATTTGCAAACTCATGAATTTCTTTTTCATTTCTTTGAAGAAGATTGAGAGCAAGACGCAGTGCAGATCTTTTTCCAATACCTGGAAGGCTTGATAACTGCTCCACCGCATTGTCCAATATTTTTGAGGGTGTTTGCATGATTAAAAGTAATCATTTTCATTCTTTCGGCAGTAAATATTAAATGGTTTAAGTGGCAATGCTTAACTTTGATTTGAAATGCCACAGAAGGAAATTAACATACAAAATAAAAAAGCAAGATTTGAGTATCATATACTTGAACAGTATACCGCTGGCATTCAATTGAAAGGAACAGAAATTAAAAGTATCCGAAATGGTAAAGCCAGTATCATGGAAGCATATGGTATTGTAGATAGAGGTGAGGTGTATATTCGAAATATGTATATCTCAGAATACGAAAAGGGAAGCTATAATAATCACAAGCCTAGAACGGATCGAAAATTACTTTTAAATGCAAAAGAAATTGCGAAAATTGAAAAATTCTTAAAAACGAAAGGAAACACGCTTGTACCGCTCAAATTATTTTTATCAGAAAAAGGTTGGTTAAAAATATTAATTGCCTGTGCTACAGGAAAAAAAACACATGATAAACGACAAGATCTGAAGCTCAAGGATGATAAAAGAGAAATGGATAGGGCGATGAAGAGAAATCAATAGCCATTGATGAGATACTAAAAGAAAAGGGTGACAATAGTCACCCTTTTTTGCTATTAAACTATAAACTATCTCTGAATGAGCAGTTTTTTATTAATGGAACCAAAATGTCCATTTACTTGAATCATGTACAGTCCTGAAACGAGGTTAGTATTATTCCATGATAATTCATGAGATCCGGATATAAGCTGTCCTTCGTAGATGGTTTGAACAATCTTACCAAGTGGATCAATCAGTTGAACCAATATTTCATCTGTCTTATCTGTTTTAATAGAAACTATACCCGAATTTGATGTTGGATTTGGATAAAGACTTACATCGAAATGATTGTCGAGTTCACTTAAGCTAGAAATATCACAAATGATATCCTCGCAAACTGTATCACACACATATCCCTGATTGTCGTATGCGTACATGCACAAGGTCTCGATACTATTAGGTGAAATATACAATGTTACAATCTCACCGATTAATACCATATCGTCATACCACCATTCGTAGCTATTTGCGCCGTAGCCATAGAATGTGTAGGTGCAGGAGCTATCTGTTGAAAATTGAAAACCTGCTTGGCAAGGGGTATTACCGCCACAACCCACAATGGTTAGGTATTGACCCGTTGAATCACACAGAACACCATTGGCATTGTATC
>WTIB01000036.1 GCA_011522905.1 Crocinitomicaceae bacterium
TTTAAGTGCTTTTCTCTTCTGCAAATTATCATCCATAAGCTTGTTTTTTTTATTGATCAACTCCTTTAATTGATTTTTAATTTTATCTGTGTTCTTATACTCGCTTAATAATTCGTAGGCTTCAATTTGATTCAATAAAAGCTTATGCTTTTCTGCCAAAAGGAGACATGAGTCCAAATAAATGATGCCTTGAACGGAGTCTCCTCTTTGAAAATGATAGTTTCCCAAATTCATATATGCCTCACAGGTATAAAAATGAAATCCTTGTTTTTTTCTTTGCTCTAAAACGACCTTAAAAAGCCTGAGAGATTCGGTGTAATTCTCTGACATAAATGCCAATATTGCTTCATTATTTATCGCACGTGTTGAAATGAAAGGCGCATTACATTTTTTGGCATATTCAAATTGTTTTCTAAAACAATATTTGGCTCTTTTTTCTTGATCATTATCAAGGGCAATTTGACCTAATAATGAGTAGGCATTTGCAACAGATTCATATTTTTCATCATCCAATGCCTGTCTAATATAATGCTCAGTATAAAATTGAGCTTTTTGGATATCTCCACTGTTTAATTGGCTTTTTGCAAGATTTATTTCTGCCATATACGACATGCCAATTATTGCCGATTTTCTTCCATGCTTTAGTGAGTTCTGAAAACACAATCTAGCGGTCTCATTATCACCAAGGAGTAAATATGCTATTCCTATTTCGTTGTAGGCTTCGGATATTAGTTTTTCATCACCTAGATTAAGAAATATTGATTTTGAAATCTCTAATAGTTCGAGTCCAGTTTTTATTTCTCCATATCGAACATCATAACAGCCAAGCAATCTGTAAGCAACAGCCTTAGTGAAAGCATCTGTATTCTCATTTTGCTTTTTTAAAAGGTCCACACCTATGACATGTAAGGAATCAATGTGAAATCGAGAATAATATTCCCATAGGTCCAATGCAATTTTCGATTTCATTACAATTCGATCTTCGTTATAATAAGAATTGACTCCGGATTGCCCAAATGAAATAGAACACAACGAGGTGAAGATATAAAAGCAAAATAAATGGCACTTCATTTTACAATAGGGTTGCTTAGTTGCAAGGATAGGTAACAATCGTTACTTTTGCAACAAAAAAAAGAAATGTCAAACGCCTTCTATAAAGTACCAGTAGCTGTAAATGAACCAGTTAAATCTTATGCTCCCGGAAGTCCTGAAAGAGAGGACTTATTGAATGAGTATAAACGAATGTATAATACTCAAGTTGATGTACCCATGTACATAGGCGACCAAAAAGTTTTTACAGAAGATAAAAGGCCTCTTTCTCCACCTCATGATCACAAACACATTGTAGGAACCTCAAATTATGGTTCGTCCAAGCACGTTAAAGATGCAATCGATTCGGCAATGAATGCAAGAAATAATTGGTCTCAGCTACCATGGGAACAACGAGCGTCTATTTTTCTCAAGGCTGCTGATTTATTGGCTGGTCCATTTCGAAATAAATTGAATGCTGCAACAATGCTAGCTCAAAGTAAGAATGTCATGCAAGCTGAAATTGATGCGGCTTGTGAACTTATTGACTTTTTTAGGTTCAACGTGCAATACATGAGTCAGCTTTATAAAGAGCAACCGGAGTCTCAACCAGGTATGTGGAACAGATTGGAGCATCGACCTCTTGAAGGATTTGTGTTTGCATTGACACCATTTAATTTTACATCCATATGTGCCAATTTGTGTGCAGCCCCTGCGATGCTTGGTAATGTTGTTGTGTGGAAACCTGCTGAAACACAAATTTATTCTGCACAAGTAATTATGGAGCTTTTTGAAGCCGCAGGTTTACCTAAAGGGGTTATCAATATGGTGACTGTTAGTGGAAGAGAAATTGCAAGCGTTATATTTGAAGATAAAAATTTTGCTGGTTTACATTTTACGGGAAGTACAGATGTGTTTAGAACGCTATGGAAGGGTATAGGTAATAATATAGAAAAATATAAATCCTATCCTCGAATCGTGGGTGAAACGGGAGGAAAAGATTTTATAGTTGCCCATAAATCAGCCGTTCCTTCTGAGGTGGCAACCGCAATATCAAGAGGTGCTTTTGAATACCAGGGGCAGAAATGTTCAGCTGCTTCACGAGCATACGTGCCAAATAATATTTGGGAAGCAGTGAGAAATCAGATTATAGATGATGTTAAGAGTTTTAAAATGGGTTCTCCTGAAGATCCAAATAATTTCATCAATGCGGTAATTTCAGAGAAAGCTTTTGACAGCATATCATCATACATTGATTACGCTCACGATGCAGATGATGCTGAAGTAATTGTTGGTGGAAATTACGATAAATCTCAAGGATATTTCATTGAACCAACAGTTGTTGTCACTTCGAATCCAAAATTCAAAACAATGGTCGAAGAAATTTTTGGACCAGTAATTACCATTTATGTCTATGATGAATCTAATTGGGAGGAAACCTTAGATCTTGTGGATAGTACCTCTGACTACGCATTAACAGGAGCGATTCTCTCTGTTGATCGCTATGCCGTAGAGTTAGCTACTAAAAAATTAGAAAATGCAGCTGGTAATTTTTATATCAATGATAAACCGACTGGAGCAGTTGTTGGTCAGCAGCCTTTCGGAGGTGCTCGGGCAAGTGGAACAAATGACAAGGCCGGTTCAATTCTGAATTTATTGAGATGGGTTTCTCCGAGAACAATCAAAGAAACCTATGTTCCAGCTACGGATTATCGTTATCCATTTTTGGGGTAATTCTTCTGATTTAGTACAATAGAATTTATCAAATTTGATTATTTTTAGGTCATTCTATGATGACCAAAACCACCTTAAATGATGGTACTCCCGTTTTTTGTTTAAGAAAACCTGAGGCCAAAATGCTGGACCACCATGTGGATGGTTATCTTCAGAATGGGATTTCAATAGATGACAATGCCATCGTTTTTGATGTAGGAGCAAATGTTGGGGTTTTTGGTATTCGTGCGATTCAAAAAGCAAAGAATGTAAATGCGTATTGTTTTGAGCCTATACCAGATATTTTTTCTGTACTTAAAAAAAATGCAGAGGTATACGGAAATGGTCAAATACATGTATTTGAATTTGGCGTTTCTGATAAGAATTCGGATGCGAGTTTCACCTATTTTCCAAATACTCCAGCCTTATCTACTTTACATCCTGAGCAATGGGAGAACGATCCATCCGCATTTTCGAAAGCCGTTAAGGGAACTATGAAAAATCCACCCGAGGGAATGGGCTGGATGCGTTTAATTCCCTCAATATTTTCAGGTATCATTGCTTATTTTTTAGTCAGAGGAAGAAAGCGAGTTGATTGCAAACTGGTTCCTTTATCAGAGGTCATCAGAAATGAAAATATTGAGCAAATCGATTTGTTAAAAATTGATTGTGAAGGAGCCGAGTGGGCTGTACTTCAAGGAATCAATGATGAAGATTGGATGAAAATTAAAAGTCTTGTGATTGAGGTGCATGATATAGATGGTCGATTGGAAAGTGTGATGGAACTATTAAATAATAGGGGTTTTACAAAGCTTCACAAGGAAAGTGAAGTTGGACTTGAAGATACAGGTATGTTTAACATTTTTGCACTGAGATGACAAGAGAGTGGGTTGCAATAGGGACTGTTATTATGTTATTGGGTTCAAATTTATTTGGACTGGTCTACAGCATGCTGGTATTAAAAACGAAATTTTTTGATTCATTCGTAATTCAAGAAAAACCCTATCAAAAATCCATTTTTAGTAAAAGAATGCCTTTATTTCTTTTCAATTTTATATTGCTTTTAAGTGTTTCTGGCGTTGGTGCATATTTTTTGTATGATTTAATGGAAATAAGCTGGACGAGCTGGTGGATTATAGCTTTACAGGTATTATTTGCCTTTATCATTGATGATTTTTGGTTTTATTTTTATCATAAATGGCTCCACGAGAATAAGTTTATGCTTAAACATGTTCATTCAATTCATCACAGAGCGACTAAACCTTTTCCACTTGAATATTTATATGTTCATCCTCTGGAATGGATGATGGGTATGATCGGCGTAGTCGTTGCTTTTGCCGTAATATTGATATTTATGCCAATAAACTTATATGCGTTTTGGATTTTTGGTTTGTTGAGAAATTTGCACGAAATCCACATTCATTCAGATATTGAGATGCCATTTTTTAGTAAAATTCCTTTATTGAGTAAAACGAAGCATCATGACGACCATCACGCTTATCTGAAAGGGAATTATGCATCGACTTTTGTTTGGATGGATCGTATTTTTAAAACCAATTTTTATAAATAATGAAAATTCATCTTTTCTCTTGTTTCCTTTTCTGTCTTTTGAATTTAGATGCACAGCAGACCTACGACCTCTCAGTTGTTGTTACCAATCTTGAAAATAATGATGGCGTGTTGCAGTTTGGTTTATATAATAATGCGGAGAAGTTTCCAATTGTTGGAGAAACCTATAAAATGGTTCGGGTAAAAACAAGTGGAACATCAAGAAAGTATACCTTTAAAGGCTTACCCAAAGACAATTACGCCGTGGCCATTTATCAAGATGAAAATAATAATGATAATTGTGATAAGAACTTTTTAGGAGTTCCTATTGAACCGTATGCTTTTTCAAATGATTTTAGGCCAAAATTATCAGTTCCTAGTTTTAAAGATTGTTCCTTTATCTTGGATAAGTCTAAAACGGTAACCATCAAACTGGTTTATTAATTAAGCTTTTCGAGTATCGTTTCTATTTGTTCCAAAAGTGGTGTCTTTTCATCATTTAGAATGTGAAATCTAGTTAGCGTCATTTTTTTTGTATCGCTCCATTGTGCATTCATTTTGGCCGTAATTTCTTCTTGGGAAACCTGGTCTCTAGAAATAAGGCGTTGTATTTTAATTTCCAAAGGAGCATAAACTAAAATTGTTTCATCGAATCGTTTGTAAGATTTTGTCTCAAATAATATGGCAGCTTCATTAAAAACCAAGGAATGTGAGCTTAAATTCTCAAGCCATTGATCGAAGTCATTACGAACTACGGGATGAATAATAGAATTGATGGATTCTCTTAAATCGGGAGAGGAAAATATCTGATTGCTTATAAATGATTTGTTTAGTTTTTCATTTTTGTAGGCATCATTACCTAATAATTCCTTGAGCTGTCTTATAATTAATGGGTCCTCATTACATAATTCCTTTGCTCGGGTATCTGAATAATAAACTGGATAACCCATTTTTTCGAGAATTTGAGCCACATAAGTTTTTCCACTTCCAATACCACCTGTCAGACCTATTTTTTTCATTTAATCAAATTTAATGCTTTTGAAAGAGAATTCAGTCTACATCATAAATACCAAGAAGGGCAATTAATTGTATTTTTGAATCATGTCAAATAAGGATTGGTTTGTGGATTGGTTTGATACACCTTATTATCATATTTTGTATCAAAACAGAAATGACTCAGAAGCAAAAAAATTTATTCAAACACTCATGGGTCATTTGAAGCTTCCCACATCTTCAAAAATTCTAGATCTGGCATGTGGGAAAGGCCGTCATTCAAAAACTTTAAATGAGCTGGGTTATGATGTGTTGGGTGTTGATCTTTCAGAGAATAGCATCAATGAGGCAAAAAGATTATCGAATGATGTATTGTCTTTTCGTGTTCACGATATGAGGGAGGTACTGGTAGGGGCGAAATTTGACGCAATCTTTAATTTATTCACGAGCTTCGGTTATTTTGATTCTAATAAAGAAAACGAACGTATGTGCGCATCTATCGCTCAAATGCTTCAGCCGAATGGAAAGCTAATTATAGATTTTATGAATGCTCATAAAGTGATTAAATATATGGTAAATGAGGAAAAAAAGGAAATAGATGGAATACAATTTCATATCACAAGAACCTACGACAATACTCATATTGAAAAACATATAAAATTTAATCATAAGGGTGAACAATATCATTTTACTGAGCGGGTTCAAGGACTAAAGCTGGATGATTTTAAAACATTATTAGCTCCATTTTTTACCATTGACCATGTTTTTGGCTCTTTGGATTTACAACCTTTTGTACTTGAAAAATCAGATCGATTGATTATAATTGCAACGAGAAAAAATGAGCTTTAGTTTAATTATATTAGGTTTATTATCATCTGTCCTGTTTGGAGGTTTAATTGTAAGCTTCTTTAACGCTACCAATAACAGCCAAATGATTAAATTCTCATTGGCTTTTAGTGGTGGGTTTCTATTGGCTATCATTTTTGAGCATTTACTCCCTGATATTTATCACGATGGCGCACATGACTTAGGATTATATATACTTTTTGGTTTTTTAATACAGCTGATTCTTGAGTATTTTTCGGGAGGAATTGAGCATGGTCATATACATGTTCACAAGGGGCAATCATTGCCATGGGCACTTTTCATATCTCTTTCAATTCATTCAGTAATAGAAGGACTCCCTTTAGGCAATCAATACGCAGGAATGCAGGTTGCGCATCAGCACGTTCATGAGTCATTATTTTGGGGTATTATTTTTCATCAAATCCCTGTTTCCATTGCCTTAATGACTTTGCTTATGAATACAAAGTTGAGCAAATTAAGTACTTGGGTTTTTCTCTTTTTGTTTGCATCAATGACCCCATTGGGAGCACTTCTTGGATTGAAATTTACACCTGAGCAGTTTGGTCTTGATTTGCATATTATTCTTGCTGTAGTAGTGGGTATGTTTTTACATATTTCAACAACTATTATTTTCGAAACATCTGAAAATCATAAGTTTAATTTATTAAAATTGACAAGTATATTATTTGGATGTGGACTGGCTATGTTATTGTATTGATTCTTTTTTGTTCAAGAATAATGTATATTTGATTCCTATTTAAGCGCGCTCAGTCATGAAAAAAATACTTAAATATATCACGGGTTTTTCACTGTATATCTTTTTGTCTTTTAATTTTTTTGCGCAAAATTATCCCTCAATATTTGGTATAGAAAACACAAAATGGGATTTCCCATGGTGTAATCTAGATCAGTCATCTATTACTGAACAATTCACTGAGCTCGATACCATTATTGATGGAGTAGAGTATAAAAAAGTAGGAACTTTAAATTCAGGGGGTATTTCATATGACCTCAATGTAATTGGTTCTAATGGATATGCACGAGAAGATTTAGTTGAGGGTAAAGTATGGTTCAAGGGAGCTGTAGAAACCATGTCTGGTTTGGACACAGCGGAGTATCTAATTATGGATTTATCTCTTAATGTTGGGGATACTTTTATTGTATATCAATCATTTGGTTTTGAAACAATAACGACAGTTGACTCTGTCTACTATGAATTTGGCTTAAAGCACGTAAGAACGACTCATCAATTTTGGTGGAGCGAGGTTCCGCTAACATTTATTGAAGGTCTTGGAACCAATTACGGCATTTCTTATATGCATGACAATTATAATATGTGTCTATGCCTAATCTCAATTAAAAAGGATTCTGATGAAGTATACAGTAATACTGATTGTTTTCTTCCAATTGTTGGTTTAAATGATAATGATAGTGAAAGTGAATTTTCTTTTTTTCCAAATCCAGCAAGTTCTCATATTACAATTCGAAAAAACACCATTGAAAATGATGCTTCCTATGTTATTTATTCATTGCTAGGTGAAAGAATAAAATCAGAAACCATTGATTCTAAAGAACATCAAGTTGATGTTACTGATCTCAGTAAGGGAACATATATATTGGTATTAGGCGACCAATCTTTTAAGTTGTTTATTACAGAATAAGTTTTGATAAAAAAAACGGGGCAAGAGCCCCGCATTTATAGTCTTTTAAGTGTATTAAAACGGCAAATCGTCGCCTTTATCTGTATTTGAATCGTCGGTAGCCGCTGCGGTAGTTTCCGTATTTAAATTCATATCAGAAGGCCCTGAAGCTGGGATTGAGTTTGCTTGACCCATTTTTTCAATTCTCCATGCATCAAGCGTATTAAAGTATTTTACTACACCATCTGGGCTCGTCCATTCTCTACCTCTTAGATTAAATGAAACTTCAACCTCGTCTTCTACAGAAAATTCATCAAGAATTGCACATTTGTCTTGGACTGACTGAAACATTACATCTTGTGGATACATTGAGGAGGTATCCGTTACAACGAATTCACGTTTTTTAAATTTTTCACTTATTTCTTGGGTGTCATTGATGACTTTAATTTTTCCTTGGAATTTGTACATATTTATTGTTGTTAATTATTAAAAGAAAGCAAGGTCAACCATGCTTCCTCGAGTAAATTTCTTTTCAAAAGGTCTTGAGCCCTTTTGTGTATTTCAATTTCAAGCTGAACCGCGTCCTCTTCTAAAGATAAAAACAATTCACTTAATTCGAGTAGTTTATATTCGTTAACATCCGTTTCATTTGGCAATTGCTCTATTCCTGCCAACTGACCCAAATCATTACCAGATAGGATTGAACTATTAAGAATGTCTGTAGGTAGCGCATCAAATCCAATTCCGCATGTTGTAATTGGTTTTTGAATTTCAAACATTGAGTTTTTATCTGCTCTGCAGTACCAATTACCTCCCATTCTCGAAACCAAGTCAATTTTATGTTGATCAATCATTTCATTTTGGTCGAGAAGGCTCTCTTTCACATGAATACG
>WTIB01000192.1 GCA_011522905.1 Crocinitomicaceae bacterium
ATATGATTCCGTTATCGATATTTTGCGCGAGAACAAGCATAATATGTATTTACAAATATTCAATTTGAATCGTTTTCAATGTATCTTTACAAAGATATTTTATCAACATTCTTATGCACTTTGATTTAATTCATGCTGACGCGAATTCAAATGCCAGAGCTGGTCTATTAAAGACAGATCATGGAACAATAGAAACGCCGATTTTCATGCCTGTTGGTACAAATGGTTCAGTAAAAGGCGTACATCAAATTGAACTTGAGCGAGATGTGAAGGCAGAAATTATTCTCGGAAACACCTATCACTTATTTTTAAGACCAGGAATAGAAATAATTGAAAAGGCTGGAGGTCTTCACAAATTCATAGGTTGGGATAAACCTATTTTAACTGATAGTGGTGGGTATCAGGTCTATTCATTATCAGGTTCGAGGAAAATAAATGAGGAGGGTGTGAAATTTCAATCTCATATCGATGGGAGTTATCATTTTTTTACGCCAGAAAGAGCCATAGATATTCAAAAAAGTATAGGTGCAGATATTATAATGGCATTCGATGAATGTACGCCTTATCCTTGCGAATATGAATATGCCAAAAATTCTATGAAAATGACCCATCGGTGGTTGGATAGGTGTATTGAACAAATGAATAATTGTAAAGGTAAATATGGGTACAATCAAGCATTATTTCCAATTGTTCAAGGAAGCACATTTAAAGATTTACGAAAGGAATCAGCCGAATATATAGCTTCAAAGAATGCCATTGGTAATGCTATTGGGGGTTTATCGGTTGGTGAACCTGAAGAAGATTTGTATGAAATGACCGCTTTGGTTACTGATATATTACCCAAATCAAAACCAAGATATTTAATGGGGGTGGGTACTCCAAGTAACTTACTAGAGTGCATAGCTCTTGGGGTTGATATGTTTGACTGTGTGATGCCTTCAAGAAATGCAAGACATGGACTATTATTCACTGAAGAGGGAACCATAAACATCAAAAATGAGAAGTGGTCAATGGATTATAGTTTAATTGATGAAAATAGTCCCTGTTGGGTCGATACAAGCTATACCAAAGCGTATTTACGTCACCTGATTAAATCCGGTGAATACTTAGGCATTCAAATTGCTACAATTCACAATTTGTCTTTTTATTTGAGATTAATGAAAGAGGCAAGGACACGTATTATTGACGGTACTTTCGCAACTTGGAAGAACAAGATGGTTAAACAGTTAAATAAGCGATTATAGCATGTTCTCGATTATTGACCGATATATTATAAGGAAATTTCTCTCAACATTTTTTTTCATGTTGGCGATCATTATGATGTTTTCTATTGTTTTTGATGTTTCTGAGAAGCTCGGGGATTTCATTGACAATAAGGCCCCTTTATCTGAAATTATATTTGATTATTATTTGAATTTTATCATCCTCTATGGTAATATGTTTACCTCGATGATCGTATTCATTTCAGTGATTTGGTTTACCACAAAAATGGCAAAGGATACCGAAATTATTCCAATATGGTTTAGTGGAAAGCCGATTTCAAGATATTTACGGCCATATTTTATTTCGGCCACTATACTTATGCTTCTTTCCTTATTTATAAATCACTTCATAGTACCCAATGCCAACACGGAGCGATTGGCCTTTGAAGAGAAGTATTACCGAGATGTGATGATTGTTGAGGATTATCACGCTGAATATCCAGGAAATCAACATGTTTACTTTTCGAATTTCAATAATAGAGATAAAAGGATTAATGATTTTACTTTCCAGCAATGGGGAGAAAACAACAAACCAAAATATTTTCTCAAATCACGATATGCATTGAATGCGCCTGGTAGTAATGATTGGACCTTGCGTGATGTATATGTAAAGGATTTTAATGATGATTACATTGATATTCGCCATTTAAAGTCCTTGGATACTACTTTTAACTTTACTATTTCGGAGATGGCACATAGAGAAAGCGCAGCTTCTTCCATGTCTTTTAATGAACTTCGCTCTTTTATCAAGAGAGAAAAAGAAAAAGGATCTTCCATGGTTCCAATGTATGAAATTGAATTACACCAAAGAACCTCTTATCCATTTGCAGCCTATATATTGACTCTAATTGGTGTTTCTGTGGCTTCCCAGAAACGAAGAGGAGGTGTGGGAGTTAATATTGCAATTGGTCTAGGAATAGTATTCGTTT
>WTIB01000144.1 GCA_011522905.1 Crocinitomicaceae bacterium
GGTCAAATATTGGTATGGGTTTAACAACTCCCACCTCTAAGCTTCACTTG
This sequence comes from Crocinitomicaceae bacterium, assembly GCA_011522905.1. Lineage (GTDB taxonomy): Bacteria > Bacteroidota > Bacteroidia > Flavobacteriales_D > Crocinitomicaceae > UBA952. Next base: position 51 of record WTIB01000144.1, read on the forward strand.
TACGGTACAAGTAATAACGCAGCCGACATTACATCAGAAACCGATGCCTCAAGAATTATAAAACATTGGTTTAAAAATACAGGGGCAAATTGGTCTATAGGGCAAATTGGCACGACTCAAGCACCTAATCACAGCTTTCAAATCACTGAAGAAAGCGCAGGTGAGGTAAGAATGGCAATCACAACAGGCGGAGATGTGGGCATAGGTAATGCTGACCCACAATCTAGATTAGAAGTATCTGGAGGAGATATTGCCATAAGTTCTCCATTCAAATACAAGGTAAAAGATGCCATAGACGGCGATAATTTTCTGATGTACGAACCAACTGTGGATGGAGTCAGACTAAATGGATACGATGCTGTTTTTATTACCACGAATGATCCAGGAAATGCAACAAACGGTCAGGACTTAGTCGTGAGAAACGGACGCGTGGGTATCAATACCAATACCCCATCTCAGGGGCTCTTGCACGTAAATGGTTACTACCCCGATCCTTTTGGTGATTTTTCATTCTATGCTTATGGTACCCAGGGAGGCCCCTGCTGTGGAGGGAATGTCAATACGAGTATTTTTGCCACACATAGAATGGTGGCAGGAGAATTCAATGCCATTTCGGATGCACGAATTAAAGCCATCGATGGAGTATCAAATTCCAGTGAAGACCTAGAAATATTAAATCAAATTGAGGTCACAGACTATCATATGATTGATAAGACGCATGGTGAAAAACCAATTAAAAAAGTCATTGCTCAGCAGGTGGAAGAGTTTTATCCTCAGGCAGTCTCAAAAACGACCAATAGAATTCCGGATATATATAAACTTGCTGATTGCAAAGAAGGGTGGATCAATCTGAAAACGGATTTGAAATCAGGAGATCGTGTTCGGCTCATCTTCGACAACAAAGAAGAACTGGCTACTGTCATTTCGGTAAATGAAAATGCATTTCAGGTGGACCTTTCGGAAAGCGGAAGTGTATTCGTATATGGCCGTGAGGTAGATGATTTCAGAACCGTTGATTATGAAGCGATTTCGATGTTAAATGTTTCTGCTACACAAGAGCTTTTAAAAAGAATCGAAGCCTTAGAGGAGAAAAACAATGTATTGAAAGCTCAGAATTCAGAACTTTTGAAACTCAAAAGTAAAATGGAAACCCTTGAAAGAAGTGTTTCTTTACTATTAGAAGAAAAGAATACGGTTAAAGTTAAACACTAAAAAAGTCTATTTCGCTTTAATGAGTTAACCTTAAACATCTCTTTTAGTAAGGATATAGTACGATAAAAACATAAATCCTAGGGCATAAAACAATCCCAAGGAGGCCGTTTGTCCTTCGGTCATTGCGTATTCAAAACCATCTGGCAGAACAGGCATTGGAATAAGATTGGATAAAGTACTTAGTGGAAAAAACTGAGAATATTCCTTGGCAAATAAACCTGTCATACCTTCAAGAAAGGTTGACAACAAATAGAATACTATCGATAGAGCAGGATTTTTAAGCAAATTCGATAAGAAAAAGGCAAAGATGAAATACCCAAAAGTTGAGATCTGATAATAGGCAATGTACCTGATTCCATTAAACATATCGGTAGAATCATTTACAAATCCAAAAATGAGAGAAATAATAAACGCGTACAAGGTAATCACTAGGGATAACACCACAACTACATAAAACTTAGAAAGAATGAGCTCTTTTTTACTCAATCCATCGATAAGGTTTTGACGTTGGGTTTTGTATTTAATTTCATTACATGTGAACACAACGATAATGACACCAATAAGCAAATTAAAAAAACTAGAGATATACGTCACGTAATGATATACATCTGGGAATTGGTATATGTGGCGGTCAAACAACATATTGTATCCGTCAGTCAAGGATAAGCAGTAAAAAATCAAAGGAAGTAGTACCGCGTACACAAGCAAAATCACCTTAAGTGTATTGAGCTTCTTTAATTTCAACCATTCAATTTCTAGTAAACGTATCATCCTTCTTTAATTATATCTAAAAATTGATTTTCAAGTGATTCATTATAGACGATAAGTTCGTTTAAGACAATTCCCTTATCGAAAAAATACTGATTGATCTGTTCTGCTGATGTCTTTTTTTGCACACGTATTATCAACCCACTATTCTCTTCAGTCTTTTTATATACACTCATTTCGGGATTTTCACTAACGATCTTTTCAAGATGCAGTAAATCTTTTGCCCCAATTTGAATTAATGTATGTTCCTCATTTCCGATAATTTCATTTATCGTGCCCGTACGAAGCAATTTACCATTTTTCAAAATAGCACAGTGTGTACATATCTTTTCTATTTCATCTAATATATGTGAGGCAATAATGATTGTTTTACCATTTCTTCCAATCTCAATAATTAAATCACGGATTTCTGCAATTCCCTGAGGGTCTAGGCCGTTGGTCGGTTCGTCCAAAACAAGGACCTCTGGGCTTCCAATTAAAGCACTAGCAATTGCCAACCTTTGTTTCATTCCCAATGAAAATGTTTTGAATTTAGAGTTTCTTCGTTCATACAAATCCACCTGTTTCAGAACATTTTCAATTTCAGAGGAAGCATCGGTAATTTCTTTAATTTTTGCTGTTATTCCCAGGTTTTGCTCAGCTGTCAGGTAAGGATAAAAATTGGGCGTCTCAAGCAATGAGCCTATGCGTTTTCGATTTTCATCTTTTGTGCCATTGTCAAACCAAGAATAGGTCCCCTGATTAGGGTTGATGACGCCTAAAAGCATTCCTAGAGTGGTCGTCTTACCACTTCCGTTAGGTCCAAGAATGCCATAAATCATTTGTTCCTGAACACTTAAGCTAAGTTCCGAAACCGCTTTAATGTTATTGTAGTTTTTTGATAAATTTTGGACTTCTAGGACAGTTTTAGCCAATGCTCTGTTTTTAGTAATGGGCTAATATACAGAATTATACGACTAATTATCTTAAACGATCAAGAGAATCAAGTAAGTTCTTGTCTTTTTTGACACCAATTAAGGCAAGGAATGAAAATGGCAGGCCAGCTATGAAAAGGAAATAACCCAAACCCAATTCTTGTGTCGCACCATCCTCAAAATACATTCCTTTGCTTAGAGCTGAGTAGATTAAAAAGGCAATAACCATCAATAGATAAATGAAAAATAGACTCCTCGCCCATTTTAGTTGTTTTCTAATTTTTTTATAGCTCATTAAGGTCATAAAAGTGAAGAGGCATAAGCCAATCACTGTCAAATAAATTGGAACGCTTTTGTACATAGATAGGTCCGTTTGGTTTCCTTTTTCTATACCAAATACAGAAAATGAATAAAACTCATTTCCTTTCACATACCTAAAGAATTCCAAACCTGTACAACAAGCACCTAGGCAGATGATCACTAATGAAAAATAAATGGTTTGTATTCTTTGAAGCATATCTAATGGGTTATAAGTGAATCGTTTTATTTCTTAAATAATAATCTAGTATGGTTATGGCCGCCATGGATTCAACAATGGGTACAGCTCTCGGAACAACACAAGCATCGTGTCTTCCCTTGCCCTCAATCACAACTTTGTTGCCTTCCTTGTCTATCGAATCTTGATTTTTCATTATGGTGGCAACAGGCTTAAACCCTACCCGAAAAACAATCGGCATTCCATTGGAAATACCACCTTGTATTCCACCGGAATAATTCGTCTTGGTTTTTCCGTTATCGTCAAAAATATCGTTGTGTTCAGAGCCTTTCATTGATGCAGCAGAGAAACCTGAACCGATCTCAAATCCTTTAACTGCGTTGATAGAAAGCATTGCCTTACCAAGGGCAGCATGAAGCTTATCAAAAACGGGTTCTCCAAGGCCCGACTCAACATTTTCTACAATGCATTGTACAATTCCGCCTAGCGTATCACCCTCTTCTTTAATTTTCAAAACGGCATCTTCCATTTCTTACGAGCATTTCTTATCGGGACAACGAACGGAAGAGTCTTCTATGAGCGCTGAATCAAAAAATGACTCTGATTCAAATTTCACATTACCAATTTGGATAACATAGGTGGAAAAACGAACATTCATTTGGGATAAGGCTTGTTTTGCCAATGCGCCTGCCACTACTCTACAAACTGTTTCTCTTGCACTAGATCTTCCACCTCCTCGATAATCACGAAGGCCGTATTTTTTTTCATAGGTGAAATCGGCATGAGAAGGTCTGTAAGTATCCTTGAGATGCGAATAATCTTTTGATTTTTGGTCATTATTGTAAATCGTAAAACCAATTGGAGTCCCGGTAGATTTCCCCTCAAAAATACCTGAAAGAAATTCGACCTCATCCTTTTCATTTCGCGCTGAAACCACCTCACTTTGTCCTGGCCTCCTTTTATCGAGTTCTTGTTGAACAAGCTGAACATCTAAAGATATACCTGCAGGAAAACCTTCTATCACTCCTCCCATCGCTTTGCCGTGAGACTCACCAAATGTGCTTAGTTTAAAAATGGTTCCAAATGTAGATCCTGACATCCTGTAAAATTAGAGCTTTTTCTTCTTAAAAATAGGCACGGTTGAGCATGGTTCTCCGTACATTATTGACTTAACCACAGGTTGAAGCACCCTAACCAATTCCGACATGGCAAATTCTGGTGAAGCAATATCAGAGCATCCTTTAATGATTACCCTTTGGTCAGTCATTGTGGACAAATCCATAGCAACAATATTATCTTGAATCATCTTTTTTTCTAAATCAATTCTTGTTCCGGCCAATACCTGCTCCGTGTAGGGCATAAGCTTCGAAATTACCAGCATATAAGCCCAGGTAGGAATAATCGCCTCAGCGGAACAATATATAAAAACAGCTTTCCCCTCGTATTGTTGCCAATTGTTTTCCTTTAACCAAAGACGAAAATCTTTTTCTTTTAAAATAAGTCCTTGATAAAGCCTTTCTGATAAATCAATACCAACAAGCTCATTTTTTGGCTTAAAATCAGCTAAGTCCAATTGAATGATTCCGCTTTCCTTTACCTTATTTTTAATTTCCATGGAGTACAAAATTACAATATCCCCATTAAATTAGAAGCCTGAAACCCTAAAATTGACAATCTGTCATGAATATCATAACGGCATAATCATTGACAGATAAAACGTATGAATCCAAATCAGCAATTCGACAGAAACTTTGGGAATGCCCTTCCCCCAGCTTTGCTCATATTGATTTTAATTTGGATTTTTTACTGGGCAGATTCGTTGTTTTTGTATCAGTTTTATAAGCTAGGTGTTCTTCCGAAAAGTATGGAGGGTCTGCAAGGCATATTCCTGATGCCTTTAGTCCATTCAACCGAAAACTTCAATCACATCATTAATAATTCCATCCCAATATTTTTATTGACGATGTTTTTATTCTATTTCTACAAAGAAATTGCGCTGAGAATTTTCGTTTTTAGCTGGATTTTTACTGGTTTGGGCGTTTGGCTTTTCGCTGTGAATAAAGGCGCTTATCACATTGGCATGAGTGGCGTAATTTACAGTCTTGTAGCCTTTTTATTTGTATCGGGAACCATAAGAAAATACCGTCCACTCCAAGCCTTATCCCTTTTTATTGCATTTGTTTACGGAAGTATGATTTGGGGAATACTTCCCGTCTCCCCACGTATTTCTTGGGAAGGTCACTTTATGGGATTAATTGTTGGCGTTATTTTAGCCATCATCTATCGGAAAAAAGGCCCTCAGCGACCAAAATACCTCTATGAAATCGAAAAAGAATTGGGTATTGAACCTCCTGACCTTGAGGGGATGTATTGGGAAAAGGTAAGACAAGAAGAAGAAAAAAGAGCCGCACAAGAACAAGAGCTAAAAATCGTTTATCACCTCAAAAAAGAGGATAATAAAGATTCCAGTGAAGAAAAATAAAGATATCTCTTTAGCTCTATAATTTATTCAAACCGTTTCATAAAATAGTACAAAACAAATCCCGACATAACCCCTCCAAGGTTCGCCAAAGCATCTAGCCAAGAGGGCAATCTTCCGGGTACAAATCCTTGCAGGTATTCTAGGGATAAACCATAACACCCACAAAACAAAAGACCTAGAAAAAAAACCTTTGATTTATTCTCAATCATACACCAGTTGAGCGAGAGGACCAAATACGCTATAAAGTGATTCCATTTGTCGTGTTCGCCCAGCTCAATTCCTGAGCTTGGAGGCATCAAACTAAGGACCCCTATTCCTGTCAGTACGACTGCAAAAGACAGAATGTAAAGCTTATTTTTCATTGGACTGATATCCGTTTTTCTTGTCTTTTTCAAGAGCAGGAATGCCTTTTTCCATCCATTCTGGTTGAGGTGAGCCCTTTAAATAATGATCAAAAAACTGATTCATTCTGATGCTCAAATCAAATTTGTTTGCCAACCTTTTTAAATTGTGATCATCGTTATTATAGACCAACATCCAACAGGGTTTCTGAAGTCTTCTCATACCCGTATATAATTCAATTCCTTGATACCATGGAACTGCTCCGTCCTTATCATTATGCATAATTAATAATGGGGTACTGACCTTCGGCAAGTGAAACAATGGAGAATTCTCGATATATAATTCAGGAGCCTCCCAAATGGTTTTGCCTATACGACTCTGTGTGGCTTCGTACTGAAATTGACGATTGAGTCCTGAACCCCAACGGATTCCGCCGTAAGCCGAAAACATATTACTTACTGGGGCTCCCGCCATTGCCGCAGCGTATCTATTGGTCATTGTAATCAATTGAGCAGTTTGATAACCTCCCCAGCTTTGGCCCTGTAATCCCATTCTTAATGAATCCACCGCATAGTTCTTTAGAATAAAGTCCGTACCGCTCATGATGGAGTTGTAGGCAGACCTTGCCGGGTATCCAGTTTCATACCTAATATCCGGAACAAAAACCAAATAATCATTAGAAGCATATTCTATGGGATTGATAATACTTGCAGATGGTCTCGGAGAACGGTAATTGTGTAAATTATCAGAATTCAGCTCATAATAATAAATCATCAATGGATAGCTTTTCGATGTGTCGTATTCTTCAGGAAGATAAACCAGACCTTCTAGATGTATAGAATCATAGCTGTACCAATTTACCAGCTCGACAGTTGGCCAGAAAACATCTTTTTGTTGTGGATTTGCATTGGAGATGACTTGCTTATTTTGAAATTCCTTGTCCGTCATTTCAATATCAGGATATCTACTGACCGATGATCTTCTCAGAAGTGCTTTCTCTCCGTTTCCAGACCATAGAATAGATTGTAGCTTATGGGGTGATTGCATGTGCTCAATTAAGTCATAGTGATCCTCATGCTTCAACCAATTGAATAAGTGCATGGATTTATTCAGCTTGTTGAATCCAGAAATATAGCTCGTAGGGATATCCAAATACACACTATCTCTATTTTTTTTATAAATCGACATTTCAATCTGTCGCTGTTTGCCTTGTCCTTCCGTGATGCAAACCAAGGTATCATTCATCGGGTCATAAGACCATACATCCCACTTAGACTGAAAAATGTATTGATCATTTCTAGTGAAACCTACGGATCTGCGAGGACCTGCCTCAAATGCCATTCCGTTGATATCTCTGGTCCAGACAATGCTATCCTGCTTACAAGTGATGCATTTTTCATTGTTATTACTTAAATCAATGATTTTATGCTCCTTGTCTTTTTCATCGAAATAAGTGAAAAATTGAGCTTTTGAAGATAAATAACCTGGATATTGTAATCCTTTTTTGATGTTTTTAAGCTGACCATCATCCAATGAGATGAGAAAATAATCGTTTTTCCAAGGATAGGACCACTGGGATTCGATGGCATAAGATTCATTTGAATAGGCTAGCGCATAATCAGGCTCATATTCATCTCTTACCATCACTGAAAGCGTATCATTGGATAGACGCTGAAGTTTAATTTGATCAAAATTATATACATATAAATCATTCTTTTTTTTATCTCTTTTCAGATACTTTTTTTGTCTTGGCTGAATATCTTGATCTTGATAATGCCAAATATCCACATGATATTTTTCGTCAGCCAGCAATGAATCTTCAGGCTCTTTTTGAGCCCTTTCGTGAACACCAAAAAACAATCGATTTTCATCATGAGAGAAAAATGGTGTTCTCCATTGTGAAGGAACCAAGCTTTTATCCAATTTATTATCAAGGGTATCTCCAAAAGACAAAGAGGCACTGATACCAAAATCATGAACAGTGAGCTGATAATTGTTTTCACTGGTATCGCTAGAAAAGAAAAACGCCATTTTATTTGAGGAGGCACTCCATACGGGAGACATATACTTTTGATGAGAAGAAAATATGTTTTCAACTTCACCATCCTTAGTCCGCTTTACCACTAAGCGCTCTGAAGATTTTTCGTTTTTGTCTTTTACGGATTCAATATAAGCGATCCGATCGCCGTCAGGAGATAGACTGAAAGCTCTGACTCCAATCTGATCGAAAGACATCAAAGGATAGGAATGATAAACCTTTAATATTTTTTCCTTTTTAGTGGATTTATTCTTTTCCGAATTGAACCAAGAAGAAAAGAATCCTGTTTTCGGTGCATCTTCAAGCTCTTGAATAAAAGCCAGGGTGCTACCTTCTTCTGCCATGGCGAAAG
>WTIB01000003.1 GCA_011522905.1 Crocinitomicaceae bacterium
TACGAAACAACGAATACGTAATCGTATCTGAACCATTAAGTGCTTATACGTAGATTGGGTTTATTTCTTTTTTCGCTTTCTTTTGACCTCAAGGTCATTAACCAAGAGAAACTTTACAGAAAGAAAAAGATAGTTAAGGTCAAAGGTGTCTGTTCTTCTGTTTGGTATAAGAAAATGATATCCTGTGTTTACATGAAGCTGTAATACCTTATAACCAATTGTTGGAGCAAATCCATATTTAAATGAAGAAAAGTCTGATTTCAAAACGCCTTTTAATCCATAAGAAAACCCTAGATTACTCGTTTTAAACCAATACCCAATATCTGAACCAATCACGGCATTATCAAGGTCATAATTTAACGCAAAAAACAAAGCCTGAGTATTTGGTTTTTTTATTTTTAATTGTTTACTCTGTCGTTCTACACCAATTTCACCAACCCAAAACTTACCAGTTTGAACTCCAAAAAAAGTTCCAGACCGAACAATTCTCCCTTTTTTATTTTTACTCCATTCAAGGGGGCTTTTTTGCGTAAAACAAGGGTGTATAGTCAGTAAAGCGAAAAGAAAAATCAACTTTTTCATATAAAAGCCAGGGTTAATCTAAAACAGCGTCATACCCAAGAATTAGGGTGTTTTTTATTCCAGGCATAATGGTTTTTGTAAACCCTACAGTGTTATTGTAAAATAAAGAGTCTTGCTTTGTTTTTATTGAGATTAACTTATGAGAGGCATCTAAAGGTTGAATTAATAAAAACAATGATCCAGCCAAGACCCCCCACTTCAACATCCCCACAATTGCCCCAAATAAATTATTTAACATTGAGGGCCAAGCAAACTTTACAGAGCGCTCAAACAAGCGGCCGCCTAATTTTACAAGAAAGTATACGCCTATTAGAACCAATAAAAAAGAGATGAGGGGAATCATAACCCCATCGTTCGAAGAGACAAAAAGCAATGCAATTTGGTTTGAAAAGTGAAAAGCAACGTATAAGCCTAGAACAACTGCAATCAACTGAAAAATAGACATAACTAACCCCTTTCTCCAACCATAAAACGCGCCGATACCAAAGAAAATACAGAAAAATAAATCTAACACATTCATAAAACGAAAGTAACAAGATTTCATACACCCTGATGTCTCATTTATTGAAAAGTTGTCCATAATGCAATGTGATTAATAATAAAATAATTATCCTTGTGGAAATGATAGATCCATATAACGACGATTATTTCATGCAGCAGGCTCTTTTAGAAGCTAAAAAGGCATTTGAAAAAAATGAGGTTCCTGTTGGGGCAGTAATAGTTAGTAATAAACAAGTGATTGCTCGTGCACATAATTTAACCGAACAATTGACAGATGTCACCGCTCATGCAGAAATACAGGCCATAACTGCAGCCGCTCAGTTCTTGGGTGCTAAATATTTAAAAGGATGCACCATGTATGTAACTCTTGAGCCTTGCAAGATGTGTGCAGGCGCTCTTTACTGGTCTCAAATAGATAAAATTGTTTATGGAGCTCGGGATGAAAAAAGAGGAGCCGGACTATTTTCACCATCCTTATATCACCCATCAACCCTTGTCGTAAATGGAATAAAAAAGGAAGACTGTCAAAAGATATTAAAAGAGTTTTTTAAGCATAAAAGAAAATCAATGATATAAAACATCTCTAATTACATCGATTGATTTGTTTAAATTAAAACCACTGATGTGTGTTTTTGCATAATCTACCAAAACATCAAATGATTCTTTTGGGTTCATAATTTTTCCTTCAGTATTATTGAAAACAAAGCACATGTCTTTTACCACATCTATTTTGGTTACCGTGTTTAGTGAGGGTTTTCTGGGGTTAAAAACGCCATTAACGATATCAAAGCTATGGGGCTCTTCTTTTGGCATTAAAGGACGGTATCCCAAAAAATCAATGAGTTTTGCCAAAAAGAAAATGGGAATGGAACCAGGCCTTTCAACTTTATTGAGCGCTATTATTTGATTTTTTACAAGTGAATAAAATGAAGGATCAGAACCAGCGTTGACTAATATACATTTATAGCTGTCTGCTAAAAAAAAGGCGATAAGCACTTTTTCTGGCGAAAAAAAAATATCCTCTAGCGGCACGAGTCTATCAATGCTAATTATGGTTTGTAGTCCGTCCTCTGAAGGCTTATAAATCGTAAATTCATAAATACCTAGAATTAAGGCCTTCGTTTTCTTCTTTTTACCACCCTTGAAGATGCCATTTTGCAGCCCATTTTCCTTTGAAAAAAAACACACCCAAAGGCTATTTTCAGAATAACTTTTTAAATCTAAAACAATTACCTCAACTGATTTTTTCAATGACGTCTAATTATTAGCTTTTGGTCGAAAATCAATTTTATAATAAAATATAGGAAGAAAACCAAGCTGTCTTTTTTCAGTGGTTGGTGAGTATCCTGGGCTGTTTATTACATTTGGGTCTAAACTTGGCGCGTAAGCCAAACTTAAAAGATTATTGGTGTTGAGAATATTTACTAAATCCAACCCAATTTCGTGAGTTGTTTTGTTCGCATTCAATCGCCAGCTAACCTTCAAATCTACCCTGAAGTAATCTTTAAAAGTAAATTCATTGAACAATGAATCTTGAAAAATAATTTCTTTTAAAGCTTCTGTTTGTTCAATATCAACAAGTCCATACCTCTGCCCCCCTGCACGGGTTACCTTTAAGCCAATACCCAATATGTTTTTTGTACCAACCTTAAATTCTTTTCCAGCGAGAAGGTTAAACACATAATTTCCGTTATAGGATGTGTTTCGTAGCTTTTGGTCGCTTCCTTTGTACTTCGAATCATAAATGGTACCGGAGAATAAAAAGAAGAAACTCTTATCAAAGTATTTCTGAACCGTGAGCTCCAGGCCATAATTGTATCCGGTACCTGTGTTTTCCAATGAATCGGGAAATATTCGAGCAAATCCACTTCCCATATTAATCATAGAAAAAGAGCTTGGCGCTATAGTCACAGGAACCTGATATAAATATTGGTAATAAGCTTCCGTTTTAATACTAAACCCTTGTCCGAAGAATTTTTCATACCCAACACCAGAATGAACACTTCTCATGAAACCCATGTCTTGATTGTGGTAAACTGGTTCACCGCTATTGTTGTCAATAAGATGATAGTTGTAGGTATATAGGGGCTGTGTTTGACTATGAAGCCCAGCACCAGCAAAAACAGATTGATTCTTTTTTAGTCGATATTTAATCCCCGCCCTAGGCTCTACGGGACTAAAACTGTTTCCAAAACTAAAATATTGGCTGTGAACCCCTAAAGTCATATCTAAATTGTCGCTTGCCCGATATTTCCATTGAAAAAATGGCTGGATCATGAATGCATTATTTTGGCTATCCCAACGGTTTATAAACTGATCCGGGACATCAAGGTCACTCAGTACAGAATCAATTTGATTAAATGAAAAAAGATCTGCATTGATTCCAAATTTGATCAGGTGTTTTTTACTTAACTTATGATTTAAAGCAAAGTAACCAGACGTTTTAATGGTTTGAAATTGATAACCCATCATCGGGTATAAGGTGTCAACATTAATTAAGGTGTCAGTCCCATTAATATTGAGAGAGCGCTGAAGATATTCGTGCCGTGAACGCTGCTCATCTAACGAAACAGCAACGGTGCTAGACAAAAAGGTTTTTTCGTTTAGCGGTTTTTTAAAGTTAAGACCAGTTACAAACATAGCTGTTCCAAAATACTGATCTCGATCTCCTTCGCCATAAAACTCGGAGGAGTAATCAGTTTGTTCAGATATTTTGATATCGATTTTACTTTTTCCTCCAATTCCGAAGAAACAAAGCTGCCCTCCCTTTTTCAGCGGAAAATTAAATTTAAACGAGGCGTCTCCATATTGAGGAACAGCATCTGTCCCAATTTGAATTCCGACTTGCTGAAAAAGCGATAAAGTAGAATAGCGACCCATTATCAAATAGCTTGATCGACTTTTCTTTGAGAGAGGACCTTCAGCAACGAATTCCGTACCCAAAAAACCGAATTGACCGGTAAACTCATGTCTACTATTGTTTCCGTTTCTAAGCTTTAAATCAAAAATACCCGACGTACTATTTCCATATTCAGCAGGAAAGGCGCTCATGAAAAAATCAGAGTTAGAAAGTAGCTTATTATTTAAAATAGATACAGGCCCACCAGAGCTTCCTGCAATAGCAAAATGTGAGGGGTTAGGAATGTCTACACCTTCTACGCGCCAAACAACCCCCAAAGGACTATTTCCACGTATAACGATGTCATTTCTCGAGTCATCTGCACCCTGTACTCCTGCGAAATTAGAGGCCATTCTTGCCGGGTCCATTCTAGAGCCAGGATATCTATTCGATTCTTCAACACTAAATTGTTGGGCTGAAATGAGGGCCATTTCATTAATCACCATTCCTTGTTTTCGGGCGTGAACAACCACCTCCTCTTGATCGGTAACAAGCTCGATTAGTGGCATGTTTATTATAAGCTCTTTACCAGAAATCACTTCTATGGTTTTATTGTTGCTAACATACATTGCATATGAGGCAATTAGATTGTGTTTTCCTACCGGGATGTTTTCAAACAAAAATTCACCATTAAAATCAGTCGCGGTTCTAAATTTTGATATTTCTTCGTTTTCTAGAACGATTTCCACTTTAACTCCAGTCAATGGAAATTGAGACTCATTATCAAAAACACTACCTCTTACGGTTTGAGTAGGAGATTGGCTGATTGAGGAGAAAGAAAATAATAGAACAATGAGGAATAATAAGAATTTCATATGCTTTAATTTGTAACGAATGTACAATGTTTTTTTTATAAGAAACAAGCATTATTGCTTCTAAAAAGGATATTTGAATTAAGCTTTTAGAGTTTAGCACGATGTTTGATTAAGAAGCTTAAAATGATTAATTTCGAAAAAAAATACAAATGAAAAACTTAACTCTTAGCCTATTATTTATTTCTTTTTTAAGCCTTTCTTTTTCTCAAGAAAAATTAGTTTGGCACGAAGACCTTAAAGAGGCGATTACTATTTCCCAAAAAGAGAATAAACCATTAATGCTTTTTTTTACGGGAAGTGATTGGTGTGGTTGGTGTATTCGTTTACAAAAAGAAGTATTCTTTAAGCCAGAATTTACCAAATGGGCAGCTGAAAATGTTGTTCTTGTGGAACTCGATTTCCCTAGAAAAAAAGCGCAATCACAGGAGCTAAGGGCTCAAAATGCTCAGCTACAACAACAGTTTCAGGTAAGAGGATATCCTACCATATGGTTTGTTAAAGCAGATAAGAATTCTTCAGGGCAAGTAAACCTTAGCCAGCTAGGGAGAACGGGATATGTTAAAGGAGGTCCCGCAGCTTGGATTGCAACAGCAAACCAGCAGTTAGCGGGAAAATAATGTATTAAAATCTATTTCTTCCCAGTCATTTGATGTATACCCTTTTGAATAGAGAAAACGCATAAGCTTTGCTTTTTTTAGGTATAAATCTTCTTCTTTTTTTATGGAAAGTGCTTTTCTTTGGGCTAGAACTAAAAGATTGTTTTGGTATGTTTTTTCAGGGATATTATTAATGGCTTGATCAATATCTATTTTTGGAATTTTATGCTGAATAAGCCCCACCCTTATTTTTTCTTTTCCCCAACGCTTCTGATTAATTTTACCTGAAACATAAGCTTCAATAAATCTACCCTGGTTTAAAAAATTGTTTTGATTCAAATGCGAAATAATGCGCTTTTTATCCTCGCTAATTAATTTAAGGGTGTTGAGTTTTTTCTCAACTTCATATAGTGAACGCTCCTGATAGGCGCAAAAGTTTTCTAATTTGGATTTTATTTTTTGAAAATCCATTTGGTCCATAAAACTAAACTTTGATTTTTTTATTCTTTTTGTTTCTAAAAGAATACTCTAAAAGTTTGTAAGAGGAAAGCCCTCGCACCGGAACCCACTTTTTATATTTAAAAAACCAACGCATTTGTTTAGACATAAGCCCTTTTGTGAAATATGCTTCTAGGTATGGGTGAACAGATAGGCTTATTTGACCAGGTTTATTTTTTGACATTAAGTACTCTAGATTTGACTCTATTTCTTCTGCAAATAATATACTCGCTTGAATTTCTCCCGTCCCCTTACACGTGGGGCAAGATTCACCAGTTTTTATATCTGTTTCTGGTCGAACTCTTTGTCGAGTGATTTCAACAACCCCAAACCTTGAGGGAGGAGCAATATTGTGCTTAGCACGATCAGGCTTCATGAACTCCTTCAGCTTTTCCAGCAAGACTTTATTGTTCTTTTTGTCATGCATATCAATAAAGTCTACACAAATAATGCCTCCCATATCTCTCAATTGAAGAACACGGGCAATTTCTTCAGCAGCTTCAATATTCGTAGCTAAGGCATTAGACTCCTGCCCATCTGCACCTTTCCGGTTTCCGCTATTTACGTCGATAACGTGCATAGCTTCTGTATGTTCAATAATCAAGTAGCCACCACTATTTAGAGGAACCTTTTTGCCAAATAAAGTTTTTATTTGTTTGCTTATGCCAAAGCGCTCAAAAACATCAAGTTTTCCGCTGTAGTGCTTAACAATTTTCTCTTTACCTGGCGCAATTGACGAAACATATTCTTTTATTTCGTCATATATGATATCGTTGTTGACATGAATATTTGCAAAGTCCCCGTTTAACAAATCCCTCAACATAGAGGAGGTTCTGTTTAGCTCACCAAGCAGTTTTTTGGGGCTTCTTGAACCTTTTATGTTCCCATACATTTGACCCCATTTTTCAAGCAATTGTTTAATGTCGCTTTCAAGGTCTTCTAAAGATTTATTTTCTGCAACAGTCCTAATGATTACACCAAAATTCTTTGGTTTAATCTTTTGCATAATTTTTTTTAAGCGCGTGCGCTCTTCATTTTCTTTGATCTTTTGAGAAATCGATACTTTTTCCGAAAAAGGAACAAGCACTAAATAACGACCAGCAATAGTAACTTCTGAACAAAGACGAGGACCCTTGGCCGATATAGGCTCTTTAGCAACCTGAACAAGAATAGATTGAGATGAGGAAAGCACGTCTGCTATTTTACCTTCCTTTTCAATGTCCTTTTCAAGCTTAAAATAACGCAAGTCAGGAACGTTTTGTTTACCCCTCAAGGTGTTCTTACAAAAACGAGCAAATGAATTATATTGTGGGCCTAGGTCTAAATAATGCAAAAAAGCATCTTTTTCATAGCCCACATCAACAAAAGCGGCGTTCAGACTAGGAACAACCCGCCTTACTTTTCCTAAATAAATATCCCCGACCGCGAAATCTGTTCCGCCTTTATCTTCATGAAGCTCAATAAGCTTCCCGTCTTTTAATAAGGCAATCCAGTTATCATTTGATCGTGAATCAACAACGATTTCTAATTTCACAAAAAAATGAGTTTAAGTTTTACAAAAAATGGCCTGGTTTAATTGTTTACCGGCCCCTATTTCAGCTTATTAAACTACTTTTTCTTTTTGTGACGATTTTTTCTTAGACGCTTCTTTCTTTTGTGAGTCGCCATTTTATGTCTTTTTCTTTTTTTACCGCTTGGCATAATATATATTTTAGTGTTTTTTGTTTCTTTTTAAAAAAAATGCACCCCGAAAGGAGTGCAAAGCTATGAAATATATTTTAATATTCCGTTTTTAGTCAGCAGCCACGTTGTTTTTAACCTCTTCAACAAAAACTTTAGCCGGTTTAAAAGATGGAATATTATGTGCTGGAATAATAACAGTTGTTTTTTTAGAGATATTTCTCCCTGTTTTTTGCGCACGCCTTTTTACTACGAAGCTTCCAAAACCTCTTAAATAGACATTTTGGCCCTCTGAAAGGGAACGTTTAATAGATAGCATAAATGCCTCAACTGCTCTAAGAGCCTCAGATCGCTCTAACCCTGTTTCTTCAGAAATGCCTGCAACTATTTCTGCTTTTGTCATAATTCTTTTGTTTTATGTTACTATTATTAAGGCTACAAAAATATACTTTACATTTATTAAATTCACCTGTTCTTAAAAAAAAACAAATTTAATTATAAATGGTTCATTTCCAAGAATCTCTATTGTTATGGTATGCAAAAAACAAAAGAGACCTTCCGTGGAGACACACGAAAGACCCTTATCGAATATGGTTAAGTGAGGTAATTCTTCAACAAACAAGAGTCAACCAAGGAATGGACTATTATTTAAAATTTATAGAAACATTTCCTACAGTTGTAGACCTATCAAAAGCTTCAGAAAAACAAGTTCTCGCTTTATGGCAAGGGCTTGGGTATTACTCTCGGGCAAGAAATTTACACCAAGCGGCCAAGGAAGTTGTCAACGAACATAATGGCGTATTTCCGTCTGATTATAAAACGCTCCTAAAATTAAAAGGAGTTGGCCCATACACAGCGGCTGCAATTGCTTCATTTTCATTCAATGAAGCAAAAGCCGTTTTGGATGGAAATGTATTTAGAGTCTTAAGCCGACTGTATGACATCAATAAACCAATAAATTCCACAAACGGACAGAAGGAGTTTCAGGACATTTCTAATAACTTATTGAATACATTAGATCCTGCTACACACAATCAGGCGATGATGGAGTTTGGGGCACTTGTTTGTACACCCAAAAA
>WTIB01000255.1 GCA_011522905.1 Crocinitomicaceae bacterium
AAAGTTTTGGAAAACCAATTCCTTACCCCAAAGTAAAGGATTATTCGTCCATCTCTGCGGATGAAAGTTGAACATAATCTGATGAGGTAGTACTTCTTTTTTAAGTTTTTCAATCAGGTCATTTGAGCTCGAAATGTCATATGAAAATCTTGAATCAACGTGATCTCGTACACTTATTTTTTGATTTTCCCAGGTCCTTCCTGTGTCTGTCAGATATAGAACTTCATTGAAGTTAACATCAAAATAGGGTTCCCCAATAATACCATAATCTTTATAATTGAATTCCTTCCACATGTCTTTACTGTCGTATTTGGACATTGGGCTGCCGTGCATGCATATGGTCTGAACATTGGCAACTTTTCGAAGCTTGTCAAGGTCAGATTTAAATTGGTCCATGGCAAGATTAAGATTTCCTTTGTGGGTTGTAAGACATTCGTAATGGTAACCAATTTCATGTCCCAGTTCACTTATTTCTTTTATAATATTTTCGTCCCAGCTTTGAGGAACTGAACGAAAATAATAGACACCATGGATATTTCGTTCTGATTGTAATCGTGCAAATGCTAAAGAATTTTTTGGCAATAAATCTACATCATGCCTAAGAATGATGGCTTTTGTTTTAGGATTCTTAATGAATGAGGCAAATGTTTGAAATTCATAACCGCACCGAATCAATTCAGTCAGGATTTCTAAATACTTATTTAAGGTAAAGTCCATTATTCCATTTAGTTTGATTTTAGGATAATTCCTTCAAGTAGGGAAAGAACCTCTTTCTGAACTTTTTTACTTTCCTTAAAATTTGGTTTTCCTTTTTTTGAACTTTCTAAAATCGACATAATTTCATTAACATTCCTTGAATGATGCATCATTTTTGATTGTATCATACTTGCATCAACACTTAAAAGCTTTTTACCTGCAAAAAATGAAATTGCAGGTGTTCCCAAAATAGCCGCTTCTCGGGCAAACGTTCCGGCACCTGTAAGTACTGCGTCAGAGTAATAACATACATCCAATCCATTTAAAGGGCCCTCTGGAACAAATATTTTTTTATGTTTTGAAACATATTTTTGATCGTCTTTGTATCTCGGAAGAAATAATATGTTGTGTCCTTTTTTTATTAATACTTCAACCAATTCAGGTACAATTGACTTTGCCTGATCTGGAACGTAGCTTGCCTTCAGGTTTTCTGGTCTAATGGTAATAAATGTATCGAATGGAATCAATTTTTTGAAGTCTGGATCAGGTTTATAATCCGCAATATAAATATGCTCTTTATAGCCGTTATATTGTATGATTTTTGATTGATGAATCCCATCTTTAATGAATAGTTTTGGATCTATAAATGATGGGATAAAAACATGCTTGACAAACTTGGAATATACCCAATTAGGTGCAACTTCATTATCATCAAAAAAAATTGCTGGTTTTCTTTTTAACCAGCTCACTTGAGCAGCTTCAAAGCTGGATGATATATTGAAATCAAATTCTGGAATATTCTGGTAGAGCTTATAATTTCTTTTGACAAGATTATAAATTTTAGCAAAACGATTCTTGCCTCCATGTTTTCCAAATAATTGATAGTCTATACCGTATTTATTTAGTAAGCCTTTTGTTTCAACAAAATCTCGAGCGGTGGCATGTGTACTGAGACCTTTTTGTTCAAAATGTTTGAGTAATGGTAGGAAAAGATTTACATGAGGTGGATTAGAAAAATCAAACCAAATATTCAGCTTTTTATCGGACATTAATCTAGGAGTTTTCCAATGATAGTGCTTCCTGCATGGACTTGCTCACCTTCCCTCACCAAAATTTCACAATTTCTTGGAATAATCAGGTCTGTTTGAGAACCCCATCTAATTTTCCCAAAAATACTACCTCGTTCTACATTTTCACCTTCTTTCGGCATGACAATACAACGATTTACACCTCTTGCCGCAATCTGCACAACACCGGCTTTAACACCATCTTCTCGTTCAAAAACAGTTGTATTACGTTCGTTAGTAAGAGTTGATTCAGGAGTGTTTAAGCCAATTGAAGTGCCCGGTGTATGTTTCACTAATATAATTTTACCATCGATAGGTGAACGATTCATATGGACATCAAACAGCGTTATCGCAATACCAATTAAATAACATGGTTGCTCAAGTATATCCGTTTTGGTTATTTCGCTGATACTGGCAATTCTTT
>WTIB01000245.1 GCA_011522905.1 Crocinitomicaceae bacterium
AAAATGATTCCGTTTTCACCGCCACGTATTGATCAAAAGGTTTTAGATGAGGTTAATGCTGCCTTGTTAAGTGGTTGGATTACAACCGGTCCGAGAACAAAGCTTTTTGAGAAAAAAATCACTGCATATTGTGGTTGTAAGACCACCGTTGCAGTTAATTCATGGACAATGGGTATGGAGGTTTTCTTAAGGTGGTGGGGCATTGGTCAAGGAGATGAGGTGATTATTCCAGTTTACACCTACTGTGCAAGTGCCAATGTGGTTATACATACAGGTGCAAAAGTCGTAATGGTAGATATAAATAACGATGACTTCAACATCGCTTTAGAAAAAATTGAAGCTGCAATTACGCCAAATACAAAAGTAATCATGCCTGTAGATGTATCAGGATTTCCTTGTGATTATGATGAAATACTTGCTTTATCGAAAAAACATCAAAACATTTTTAATCCATCTAACGAAAAACAAAAAAAGCTAGGTAGAATTTTGGTTGCCGCTGATGCTGCGCACAGTTTTGGTGCCTTATACAAGGGAAATCGATCTGGGAGCTTGGCGGACATCACTTGCTTTTCATTTCATGCCGTTAAGAATCTTACAACCGCAGAAGGTGGAGCTGTTTGCTTCAATTTATCAGATAAATTTGACCATGATGAAATATATAGGGAATTTGTAACCATTACACTTCATGGGCAATCTAAAGATGCCTTAGCGAAAACAAAAAAAGGAGCGTGGAAATACGATGTTGTTTCTCCAGGTTATAAATGTAACATGACTGATATACAAGCGGCGATTGGGCTGATTGAATTGGAGAGATACGAGGAGAATTTACAACGTAGAAGGACCATATTTTCTTTATACAACGAAGCATTTTCAGCTGAATCATGGGCGATTTTACCTTCCCATTCAAATTCGGACAAAACATCCAGCTACCATCTTTATTTACTGCGCATAAATGACATTACGGAATCGGATCGAGATGCCATTATTCAAGAAATATTTGAGCATGACGTTTCTGTGAACGTTCATTTTCAGCCCTTACCCCTACTTACTGCTTATAAAGAGTTGGGATATCAGATTGATGACTATCCTATCGCACATCAAAAATACCAAAGCGAAATCACATTACCAGTATACTTTAATTTAACTGATAATCAGGTCCAAAAGGTTATTGAGTCAGTCAAAAATGCCGTAAAAAAAATAAGAACAGCCTAAACCAATGAAAAGAGCTTTTGATCTTGTTTTTTCTCTGATGGTCTTGATTCTCTTTTTACCCTTCGGAATCATTATCTCTATATTGATTCTCCTTTCTTCCCCAGGAGGTGTATTTTATCGACAAGAAAGAATCGGTAAAAATGGAATTCCTTTTACACTCTTTAAATTTCGGTCTATGCGCACCAATGCCGATCAATCCGGACGACTCACCGTGGGTATGAAAGATTCTAGAATTACAAAGGTGGGTGTATTTATCCGCAAATATAAACTCGATGAGTTTCCTCAATTTTTAAATGTTCTTAATGGAAGTATGAGTGTAGTTGGTCCGAGACCAGAGGTTCGGGAATTCGTTGAACTCTACACATTGGAGCAAAAAAAAATACTGGAAGTAAAACCCGGAATCACAGATTACGCCTCTTTAGAATATTTCAATGAAAATGAGGTATTGGCGAAATCTTCCGATCCAAAAAAAACCTACATCGAAGAGGTAATGCCTCATAAAATAAAAATCAATCAAAAATACATCGACAAGCCCACTATAGGTCATGATTTAAAAATCATCGGCAAAACCATATGGCGTATCATATTCAAATGATTTAAATTTTCTTTATCTTTTATGTGAATTAATCATTGGATTGTTATGAAAATCATCACTGCGCTTCTCATTTTGCTATTGATCGCAAGTTGTTCTGGATTTAAAAAAATCAAAGTTTCTCAAATTGAAGATATGTGGTTTGAATACAGCCCAAATCAGGATTTAAATCACGGTTCAAAATTCAATGGAGAAATTATGCTGCAAACCTATGATGGAAAACAGCATGAAATGTCAAAAAATGCAAACCTATCTTTTATTTCAAGAGATTTGAGAAAAAACGGAAGATCTGGATCCTATACAATAATAAAGAAATCAAATGCATTCAATGATAAGAATTGCATGATGACATTAAAGTATACTTATAAAGA
>WTIB01000077.1 GCA_011522905.1 Crocinitomicaceae bacterium
AGGCACTCCATACGGGAGACATATACTTTTGATGAGAAGAAAATATGTTTTCAACCTCACCATCCTTGGTCCGCTTTACAATTAAGCGTTCAGAAGACTTGTCGTTTTTATCTTTTACGGATTCAATATAAGCGATTCTATCGCCATCAGGAGATAGGCTAAATGCTCTGACTCCAATCTGATTGAAAGACATAAAAGGATAGGAATGATACACCTTTAATATTTTTTCCTTTTTAGTAGATTTATTCTTTTCCGAATTGAACCAAGAAGAAAAGAATCCTGTTTTCGATGCGTCTTCAAGCTCTTGAATAAAAGCCAGGGTGCTACCTTCTTCTGCCATGGCGAAAGATTGCAAGCCTGGTACCTTGATGAGCGTATCATTTGAAAAATGATAGATTCCCAAGGAGTCCTTTGGCCATTTTGCTTTTTTGACCTTTTTTAGCTTTAAATTCCTAAGGGTGTCATATCCTGGAAGGATTTTAAAAACTGCAAACTTATGGTTTTCAGGAAATGATACCGAACTTCCACGTTCAAAAGAATCGAGTCGAAATGGTGAGCTTTGTTGAATGTATAAATAGGAATCTCCTTTTAACTGGTCAAGAGAATAAGACACGAGCTCCCCTGCCTCACTAATTTTTTGATTGGATATTTTTTTCCAGCTCAAATAATCCTCCTCACTTACGGCATGCTTTTGAGCAAAACTTTGACTGATACATTGAAGAAGAATAATGGACCATATTATTTTTTTCATATCACTTTTTTTGTTGATGTTTTAGAGGTGAGATACACACCTAAAAATATTAAAATCATGTATAGTATTTTTTCTAAAGTAATGGTATTTGTGTAGTCAGCAGACCAATTTAAATAAGAAAAAACAAACGCAAACAGCACTACTAGCAATGGCTGAAAATAAATGTAAGAACTGGATACGGTTGGACTCAAAAATTTAAGACCATATATGGTCAATAAATAGGTTAGAAAAGTCACTCCAATAATGATGTAAGAAATCTTTAAATAAATAACATCTGGAATGCTAGTAAAATCTGTTTGAATAAAATCGGGAATGGTCGATGGGAATAGGCAAACAAAAAACAATCCAAATGTAAAGACCCAAGTTATTACAGTAATTGGAGCATATCGACTCATTAATGGTTTGGCGATGACCAGATATAAAGCATAGCTCATTGCATTGATGATGAGAAAGGTGTCTCCGAGTACGGAATCACCACTACTTGTACCGCCTTTTAGGGTAAGTAATATCGCACCGCATGCACCCAACAATACACCCAAAATTTTTGTTGATGTAGGCTTTTCTTTAAGGATAAAATAAGATAAAATACCCACCATTATTGGATTCATGGACATGATGATTCCGGAATTAAAGGATGAGGATAGATTCAGCCCATGAAAGAAAAAAAGCTGATTTACGGCTACTCCAAAAATTCCACACAATATGAATAGCGGAATATCCTTCTTTTGAATTTTGGTTTTTTTAAATAAGATGGCCAGCATCCAAAAAAACAAGACCGCTCCACTTACCCTCAATAAAATAAATACTGAAGGCGTTAAAAACTCTGGCATAACACCTTTAGCAATTATATGTCCAGCACCATACAATACATTCACAAAGAATAGGGCCAAATGTGCTTTGTAAAAAGGTATTTTCATTTCTTAAAAAATCTTGCAAATCTTGATTTGATCACTGATTCTCGATAACCATCCATTTTTTCTGTAACCTGGTATTGTCGAAGCTTTTCTTCCAGTTTGAAGGTGCCTCTCGCTTCTTTAAAGCTCAGCTCATTTTTATAAATGGGAAGTAGTGCGAGAAATTGTACTGCATGTTTTTCCGATGGTATTGGTTTCAATAGCTCCTTTAGCTCAATAGGTCTTGTAATCATAAAGTGCGTTGGAATTGGAGAATTTAAGAAAAACACCTCAGCATTTTTAAAAGAAAAGGTATGACCATGACCTACCCAGGTGTTGTTTGTTTCTACATGATTTTTAATCTTGGATAAACAGTCAAAAACCCATTCATTTTCCTTTTTATAAAGGTCTTTTTCTTCCCAATAGACAGGGAGAAGAAAGTACAGCTCTGCATATTCCTCTCCAGTATGCTTTTCATGCACATCCATCCTAAATTGACTCAAACCATCGGTCATTAAAACGCTTATAT
>WTIB01000187.1 GCA_011522905.1 Crocinitomicaceae bacterium
GTGTCGTATTTCCCGTTTTCATATTTTTTTACCTCATTATTCATTGCGGAGCGAACGATATAGTGAACACCTTTTGTTCCCCGCAGTTGTTTTTCATAGATTTTCTCTATTCCAGATCTTCCAATATTGTAGCTAGGCTTATAAAACTTATCTCTTGAGATTTCATTTTGATTTACCTCTGATAAATAACCTAAAATATTTGCGCCATTGGGATAAGGGTAGGACCTCATGCTTGTTTCTTCTTCATAAAAACCAGGATATGCGCTTAAAAAAGGGGCAATTTTTACCATCTCTTCTTTTGTGATTTCTTTAAGAAAAGGATAGGGTCTGCTTTTTTGATAATTTGACTCTTTTTTGCCACTGTATTTATTGTAGTAAACTCCTTCACCTTTAATAATTTCTCTAAACCTTTCATTTACTTCTTGAGCTGTCCATCCAATGAGTTTTGCAAAGCTTAGTGTATCAAAGTTTTCACCCATATTTTCTTCAATAACCATGAGATTAAAATAGGTTTTGTTCCCGACAATTTTAAGTCCATTTCGGTCGTATATGATTGCTCTTGGTGGTGTTACCTCACTTCGTTTTTCACTAATCTCATGTGCTCGCTCACTCCAGGAATCATCCAATACCTGCATATAAAACAGCCGAAACATGTATATTACTCCAACAAATAAGATGAAGCTAATTATAACATACCTTCTGTTCTCTACATTCAATTTATTTTGACTTTTTAAGAAATAGTGTTTGTAAGATAATACATACAGCAAATGAAAGAAGGGCGCTGGGGAATGTTTTTTGAAGAATTAACAATAATTCTGCTAAAGAAAAACTTTCCATGGTAAAAAACCATAAATGATGCAAGATTAAAAGGATTCCAAACACATAAAGGAACCATCTGTTTCCCATGTCAAAAAGCGATGGTGTTTTGATGTTGTCATATCCATCTCGTGGTGCAAACCATCTAAAAACTGTTGGTCTGATATATGCTAAAAAAACCAAAGAGGATGCATGTAATCCAAAAGTATTCGAAAACAGATCGATTGATATCCCAAGAAAAAATGAAACAACCATTAGTCGAATAACTGACATATCGAAGGGAAGGAGCATTATATATAAAGGGGACACCATTATATGGATATAAGGGTTTATTTCTAGCTGATTAAATACAAACACCTGAAGAAAGATAAAGAGCAGAAACCTCAATATGAATGTGTAAATACTTGCCATAATTAATACCCTTCGTTTTTAGTTTGAAGCGCAGTCATTTCGTCCATAAATAAATTCTTTATGATATACGTGTTTTCTAATACGGCATAGTTTTCTGAAAACTGGATTTCAATTCGCCAGACAGACTTTCCTTCAACGGACGAGACTTCGGTAACTTTTCCAACGGTCAAGCCCCTAGGAAAAATGCCACTCCCACCACGCGTCACAACATTTGAGTTTATCGGTATTTTAATATCATTTGTTATGCCAGAAACCTGCCCTTTATTTGGGTTTTTGCCGTCCCATTTTAGTAAGCCAAAGGCACCATTATCCTCAATCATTACATCAATGTTTATATCAGATGTGAGCACACTTTTAACAAGACTAAAATGCTCACTACACGCATGAATAATTCCCACAACCCCGTTACTTGAGAAGACCCCCAAGCCTTTACGAATTCCATGAATAATACCAGCATTCAAGGTGAAAAAATTATTTCTTTTTGTTGTTGTAGAATTGATTATTGTTGCAGGAATGTATTTATACTGTTGATGGTAGTTTGAATCTAAATGGACAATAGAGTCTCTTCCTGCCTCATAAAGATAGACAGGCATCTGAGAACGAAGTTTTATATTTTCGAGCTGGAGGTTATGATTGTTTTCCTCTAGATTGAAATGTTTTGTGACAGCATGCCTAATGTCGAATAATTTTCCCGAAAAATAAGAAGCGGTTGTAAAATAACTGCTTTTGGGAACAGTCATGAAGGATATATATGCAGTAAAAGTGATTATTTGAAGAAATAAAAAAACAAAGAAAACCCTAAGTTTTTGTATAAAGGCAATCAAGTTCTGCATCTTCAAAGATAAGAAACAACCATTGATTTAAGGCCTCAAAAAATGAAAATTATGGTATTTAGTCTTTAATAAGAAATTGATATCTATCAATGTTCTTTAGAGCAATACTTGTACCACGCGCCACTGCCCTTAAAGGATCTTCGGCAATGTGAACGGGGAGTTTGGTTTTTGAAGAAATTCTATCATCTAATCCCCGAAGCATTGAGCCGCCTCCAGCTAAATAAATACCAGTTTTATAGATGTCTGCAGAGAGTTCTGGAGGAGTCATTTCTAATGCGCTAAGAATAGCTTCTTCAATTTTTGAAATGGTTTTATCGAGAGCGTGAGCAACTTCAGTATATGAAACCATGATTTCTTTAGGAATACCAGTCATAAGATCTCGTCCCCGAACAGCAAAATCAGAAGGTGGAGTTTCTAAATCCGGAAGGGCAGCGCCCACTTCAATTTTTATTTGTTCAGCTGTTCTTTCACCTACAAGAATATTATGCTGTCTTCTCATGTACTCTTCAATATCATTCGTAAAATCGTCTCCTGCAATACGAATTGATTTGTCACATACAATACCCCCTAATGCAATTACGGCAATTTCGGAAGTCCCGCCACCAATATCAATAATCATGTTACCCATTGGTTCCTCAACATCGATTCCAATACCAATAGCAGCAGCCATTGGTTCGTGGATTAAGTATACCTCTTTTGCCCCAGCATGCTCTGCAGAATCACGAACTGCACGTTTTTCAACTTCTGTAATTCCTGATGGAATACAAATTACCATTCTGAGAGTAGGGTTGAATAAACTTCGTCCAGAATTGATCATCTTAATCATTCCACGAATCATTTGCTCAGCACTTTGAAAGTCAGCGATTACACCATCCTTGAGAGGTCTCACGGTTTCTATCAATCGGTGTGTCTTACCATGCATTTGTTGTGCTTTTTTTCCGATTGCGACAATCTTTCCAGACTGAATATCTTTAGCAACAATTGAGGGTTCATCAACTACTACTTTATCATTCCAAATAATAAGGGTGTTTGCTGTTCCTAAATCTATTGCTATTTCTTGCGTTAAAAAACTGAAAATCCCCATTTTAAAAATTATATTGAAACAATGTTGAACCCTTTATTTAAAGGTACAACGGTCAAATATAATAAAGTTAATGTTTGAAATGACGAATTCCGGTAAAAACCATTTTCATTTCATTCTTGTCGCAGTAATCTATGGATAAATTATCTTTAATAGAGCCACCAGGCTGAATTACTGTTTTGATTCCTTCTTTATTGGCGATTTCAACACAATCAGGAAAAGGGAAAAAAGCATCACTAGCCATTACAGCTCCATTCAAGTCAAAACCAAATAATTTCGCCTTTTGAATAGATTGTTTTAATGCATCTACACGAGATGTTTGGCCTGTTCCACTTGCTAATAGTTGGTTATCTTTTGCCAAGACAATAGTATTCGACTTGGTGTGTTTGGAGATTTTATTTGCAAACAAGAGATCTGAAATTTCTTTTTCGGAAGGTTTTTCTCTTGTGACACAGTTAAGGTCTTTTTCCGTCTCCGTTTTATCATCACGATCCTGAACTAGAAAACCGTTTAAGGCCGTTCGCACTATTTTCTTCGAGCGTTCAAATACTTTGGACTTGAGAATAATCCTGTTTTTCTTTTGTTTCAAAATGCTTAAGGCACCTTCTTCAAATTCTGGAGCAATAAGTACTTCGCAAAATAGATCATTGATAAGCTCTGCTGTATCTGCATCAATTAAGGTATTTGAAACCAAAACTCCACCAAATGCACTTACAGGATCTCCAGCAAGTGCAGCTATATAGGCTTCTTTTATAGTTTCTCGTGAGCTAAAGCCACAAGCATTGTTATGTTTCAATATTCCAAAGGTAGGTTGTGCGTCTTTAAATTCTAGGATAAGGTTGACGGCGGCATCTACATCTAGTAGGTTATTGTAGGAGAGCTCTTTACCGTTGAGTTGTTCAAACATTTCTTCGAATTTTCCAAAAAAGAAACCACCCTGATGAGGGTTCTCTCCATATCTTAAAGGTCTTGAATTAGGGTTGCTAATTTTTAGAGAGGAGCTATCGTTAGGGGCAAAATAAGCATGAATAGAGGTGTCGTAATGTGAAGATATTTGAAAAGCTTCTCCTGCAAATTTTTTCCGTTGATCTTCTGTTGTATTCGCTCCTTGCTCCTTTAAAATGGATAGAAACCTTTCGTATTGGTTAATGGAAGACAAAACCATAACATCATTAAAATTTTTTGCCGCTGCGCGGATCAGTGAGATACCACCGATATCAATTTTTTCAATGATTTCATCATGAGAACCTCCCTGAGAGCATACCTCTTCAAATGGGTAAAGATCAACAATAACAAGATCTAGAGATGGAATTCCATATTCTGATATGGTTTCCTGATCGGAGCTTAAGCCTCTCCGGTTTAATATACCCCCAAAGATTTTAGGATGGAGGGTTTTGACGCGACCACCTAAAATCGAAGGATATTCGGTTAAATCCTCTACAGCAATAACGGGGACCCCTAATTTTTCAATAAAGGCTTGAGTTCCTCCAGTTGAATAAATTTCGACATTGTTTTTATGCAATTCTCTAACAATATCTTCCAATCCGGTTTTGTAGAACACGGAGATAAGGGCCGATTTAATCTTTTTCATAACTAAGAAATAGAATCTTTATAAATTATAAAGGGCCGCACATGCAACCCTTTTTTGATATTTAATGAATTAATAACATTTTTAACCAGAACACATTTCGCAGTCATCCGGATCGTCTAGAGAGCATGCTATTTCTTCTTTAGACTTGCTCGTGCTTTTTGCAATAACATCCTTGTCAACTGTAAACTTAATAGCGTCAGTGGCGGCTTTTGTTCTAAGATAATACATACCTGTTTTTAAACCCTTTTCCCAGCCATAAAAATGCATTGAGGTTAATTTTCCAAAATTGGCATTTTCCATAAATATATTAAGTGACTGACTCTGACATATATATGCCCCTCTATCTGCGGCTTGTTCAATAATTGATTTTTGAGAAATTTCCCATGCGGTTTTGTACAACTGCTTCAACGCTTCTGGCACCTCCTCAATATTTTGAACGGAACCATTTGCAGCCATAATTTTTTGACGCATTGATTTGTCCCACAAACCTTCTTTAACCAAGTCTTTAAGTAAGTGTTTATTTACGATGATAAATTCACCTGACAACACTCTTCTGGTATATATATTTGATGTGTATGGTTCGAAACACTCATTGTTTCCTAATATTTGAGCGGTTGATGCAGTTGGCATCGGTGCCAATAACAAGGAATTACGAACGCCATATTTTTTAACCTCTTCCTTAAGTACATCCCACTCCCATCTTTTCGTTGGTTTCACATTCCACATATCATACTGAAATATACCTTTAGACACTGGAGACCCAGGGTAAGACTCATAAGCGCCTTCTTCTTTCGCGAGATCCTTTGACGCAGTCATTGAAGCAAAATAAATAGTCTCAAAAACCTCTCGGTTAAGCGCTTTAGCCTCTTCGGATTCAAAAGGCAATCGCATCATGATGTATGCGTCAGCTAGTCCTTGAACACCAAGACCAATAGGACGATGTCTTAAATTAGAATTCCTTGCCTCTTCGACAGGATAAAAATTCTCATCAATGATTCTGTTAAGATTAATTGTGGCTTGATAAGTAACTTCGAAAAGTTTATCAAAATTGAACGTGGCATCATCATTAACGTATTTAGGAAGAGCCAATGAAGCAAGATTACAAACGGCAACTTCATCAGGCGCGGTGTATTCAATGATTTCCGTGCACAGATTGGATGATTTAATAACCCCAAGGTTTTGCTGATTAGATTTTGCATTTGCAGCATCTTTATATAGCATGTATGGTGTACCCGTTTCAATTTGTGATTCTAGGATTTTAAACCATAGGTCTTGGGCTTTTATCGTCTTACGACCCTTACCTGCTTTTTCGTATTTGGTATATAGCTTTTCAAATTCTTTACTATGGGTATCTGAAAGGCCTGGACACTCATGAGGACACATTAAAGTCCAGTCTCCATTTTCTTTCACTCGTTTCATAAATAGGTCAGGAATCCATAAAGCATAGAATAAATCGCGCGCACGTTGTTCCTCTTTACCATGATTCTTTTTTAAGTCTAAGAAATCGAAGACATCAGAATGCCATGGTTCTAAATAAATGGCAAATGAACCTTTTCGCTTTCCTCCCCCTTGATCCACGTAGCGTGCAGTATCATTAAAAACACGAAGCATAGGAACAATACCATTCGACGTCCCATTGGTGCCTTTAATGTATGATCCAGTGGCACGAATATCATGAATAGAAAGACCAATTCCACCTGCTGATTGAGAAATTTGAGCACATGATTTTAAAGTATCATATATTCCGTTAATACTGTCTTCCTTAGTTGTAAGTAAAAAGCAAGAAGACATCTGTGGTTTTGGAGTTCCTGAATTGAATAATGTGGGTGTAGCATGTGTAAACCATCCCTCTGACATGAGGTTGTAGGTTTTGATTGCGGACTCAATATCATTTTTGTGAATTCCAACCGAAACACGCATTAGCATTTGTTGAGGCCGTTCTGCGATTTCACCGTTTAACTTCATTAAGTATGATCTTGTTAAAGTTTTGAAACCAAAGTAATCGTATCTAAAATCTCTGTCGTATATAATACTGGAGTCCAATAGGTTTTTATTTTCCATGATGATGTCATAGACCTCCTTTGACAACAGTGCTGCATTTTCTCCTGTTTTTGGATCAATATAATTGTACAGGTCTTCCATTACATCGGAAAATGTTTTTTTGGTTTCTTTATGCAAGTTTGAAACCGCAATACGCGAAGCCAATAATGCATAATCTGGGTGGTCAATCGTTTTTGCTGCCGCCACCTCTGCTGCAAGGTTGTCTAAATCGGATGTAGATACCCCATCATATATACCTTCGATAACCTTCATGGCTACTGCCTCTGGAGAAACCAAGGGGTCCAGTCCGTAACACATTTTAATTATTCTGGCCGTAATTTTATCAAATTTTACGGGCTCTTTTTTACCATCTCTTTTAACTACGTACATTTAATTCTTTTTTTAGGTTCTTAAAAATCTTCATCCAAACTGAATGTTTGGTCATCCCCCGATAATACCCCCGCTTTTTGATACTCGCCGACTCTTTTTTCGAAAAAGTTAGTCTTTCCTTGAATTGAAATCATTTCCATAAAGTCAAATGGATTTGATGCGTTGTAGACTTTTTCGTTTCCTAGCTCAACAAGCAAACGGTCGGCAACAAACTCTATGTATTCGGACATTAAATCACTATTCATTCCAATAAGCTTAACAGGAAGCGCATCTGTTACAAATTCTTTTTCAATTTCAACAGCATCTTTTATAATTTCAGCCACTTGATCCTTAGGCAATTGATTGACTAAATGTTTGGTGTATAAGAGACAGGCGAAATCACAGTGAAGACCTTCATCCCTAGAGATTAATTCATTTGAAAAAGAAAGCCCAGGCATTAATCCTCTTTTTTTCAACCAAAAGATAGAACAAAAGGAACCTGAGAAAAATATACCCTCTACGGCAGCAAACGCAACAAGTCTTTCTGCGTATGAACCCTTTTCAATCCATCTTAAGGCCCAATCTGCTTTTTTCTTTACACAATCTAAGGTGTCTAAAGCATTGAACAAGTGCTTCTTTTCAGAAGAATCTTTTATGTAGGTATCGATAAGTAAAGAATAGGTTTCTGAGTGTACATTTTCCATGGCTATTTGAAAACCATAGAAAAACTTGGCCTCAGTATATTGAACTTCAGCTAAAAAGTTCTCGGCTAAATTTTCATTTACAATACCATCGGAAGCAGCGAAAAAAGCCAATACATGTTTTATAAAGTGCCTTTCATCATCATTTAGCTTACTTTCCCAATCGATAAGATCTGGTTGAAGATCAATTTCTTCTGCTGTCCAGAAACTTGCTTCGGCCCGTTTATAAAACGACCAAATATCATCATGTTGAATTGGAAATAACACAAATCTATTTGTGTTTTCTTGCAATATAGGTTCGTTTTTTTCGGCCATATTATTTTGTTTTTAGTTTCGTTTCTGTTAATGAAAAACACCTCCCTGTCAACACTTTGATAGTGCCTTCTTGTTATTGTGTTATCCTTAAGCGTTTTGCTTCCTCAATTCCAAAAGCAAAGTAGTTGTTTTCGGTTTGCTTTTTCTTCTTGTTGAGGCATACAAAAATTGTTAAAAATCTCACCTTTTCAAATTAAAGAAATTAACAATTTACCAATGTTATTAACAAGTTAATTCGCAAATCATTCATTTGTAGTCCCTTCAGCGATTATTAACATTCACGGGAAAGATATCCACAAAGTTTTAATACGTATATGAAAAACTTTTATCAAACAATTTGATAAATGGTATTGATTTTTTTTCAATTTTATATAGTATAAAAC
>WTIB01000054.1 GCA_011522905.1 Crocinitomicaceae bacterium
GAATTATATTTGTTACATAGATATGAGAAAATTAAAGCAAGTTCCACTTAGTCTGATTAACTCAATGAATAAGAATACTTTGATGGAACAATTAGGGATTGAATGTATAGAGCTTGGAGAAGATTATGTGGTATCGAAAATGCCTGTAGATCATAGAACACATCAACCCATGGGTTTACTTCACGGAGGAGCGAGTGCAGCATTAATTGAAAGCATTGGTTCAATGGGCTCTACCCTACTTCTCGATATTACAAAACAACATCCTGTGGGCATTGAAATTAACGCCAACCATGTTGGTGGTATCAAATCAGGAAATGTAATTGCCAAGGGTAAAATCCTCCATGCTGGTAAACGAACACATTTGTGGCAAGTTGACATCACCGAAGAAGGAACGGAAAAGCTCGTCTGTACCGGTAGACTGACAGTCATGATTGTAGACATCTCAAATAAATAATGTCTGAATTCTTAGCATATCGTATTCCCGATCAAGCCATAAAAAAAATGAGCGGACAATTTGAGCTCATTGATCAAGAAAATATGCCCAAGAACTGTTTTATTTTGTCCAATTTCAATCAGAATAAGCAATACGTTTTTGTTCCAAGTGAACAAGATTTTGAAAAGACATTTAAGCCTCATTTCACCTCTGAAGAACCTAAAGTAATTTCAAAAGAAAAATATATTACTGAGGGTAAACGTATTGTGGAATTTTTGAAAAATAAATCAATGAATAAATTTGTTTTTTCAAGAATAAAAAAAACAGATTTTGACGCTTCAAAATGTATTAAATTTTTCGATGCACTGAGTGAATCCTATCCAAATGCTTTTGTTTATTTAATTTCATCAAAATCAGAGGGTACATGGATTGGCGCAACTCCTGAAACGCTTTTACAACGATTTAATAGCTCAGGTTTCACCATGTCACTTGCCGGAACCAAAGAAAACCCAAATCAAGAATGGAGCCCAAAAGAATATAACGAACAAGATTTAGTGAGTAGTTATATTTTGGAAACACTTACATTGAATGGTATTCAAAATATAGAACAAAATGGCCCATACGATAGTGAGGCGGCACACCTTATTCACTTAAGGACGGACTTTTCATTTGATTTAAGTGCTGATGAAACGCTATCAATGGCAAACAAATTGCACCCAACTCCAGCAGTTTCAGGCCTCCCAAAAACAGAGTCGATTGCTTTGATTAATCAAATTGAGAATCACGAGCTGGGATATTCAAGATCTCTTTACAGTGGATATTTAGGACATCTAGGAGAACAAACAAGCCAACTGTATGTCAATCTTAGGTGTTGCCAAATATTTCCAAATGCGGCTTATCTATACATAGGAGGAGGTTATACAGAAGATTCTTCACCCATTGATGAGTGGAAAGAAACTGAATCAAAGGGGGAAACCTTAATCAGCATTATGGAAAAACTATAGCTTTGTGCATCATGAAAACCAGTGACAAAGAAATAATCAGAAATCTTTCATCTCAGTTGAAGACTAATGGTATTAGACATATTGTTTTTTCACCTGGCTCAAGAAATGCCCCTTTCGCCATCACCTTTGACAATGATTCTTATTTTAAAACGCACGTAATTCATGATGAAAGAGTTGCCGGTTTTTTCGCTCTTGGTATTTCACAAACATTAAACGAACCGGTTGCCCTGTGCTGCACTTCAGGGTCTGCAGTAGTCAATTATTTTCCCGCAATCACTGAAGCTTTCTACAGAAAAATACCACTTTTAATATTGTCTGCAGATCGTCCGAAGGCCCTTATTAACAAAGGACACGGTCAAACCATAATGCAAGATGATATTTTTGGCAAACACGTTCTGAAATCTCATTCTTTTGATGACAATTCAGCAAATAGTGAATCGAATAATGAAACTATTCAAACCATATTGTATCACCTTTTTGATTCAGTCAAAGGTCCTGTTCATTTGAATTTTCATTTGAATGAGCCTTTGTATGGTAGTGTAGATATAGCTACAGATGAATTTAAGACAGAACAGATACGAAGAAATGAGTCCAGAGCGTTAAAAGTGAATAATGAATTACTAGAATCATTGAATGGAAAGAAAATATTGGTTCTATGTGGTCAAGATGCTAATGTCGAAAGTTTAAAC
Source organism: Crocinitomicaceae bacterium (assembly GCA_011522905.1). Classification (GTDB taxonomy): domain Bacteria; phylum Bacteroidota; class Bacteroidia; order Flavobacteriales_D; family Crocinitomicaceae; genus UBA952. Next base: position 2,127 of record WTIB01000054.1, read on the forward strand.
CGTGCCTTAAGTGAATTTAATCAAAGC
>WTIB01000262.1 GCA_011522905.1 Crocinitomicaceae bacterium
ATCAAAAAACTTCCAAATATGAGACCTGGTTTTTTCCAAGCATCCTTTTTCCAAAAAAGAAACATCAATATACCAAAGGCCAAAAGATAGCAAATAGATTCATAAAGCTGAGCTGGATGGCGTGGAGTGGCATCATACATTTTAGTCGATGAATTCCAGTACTGATGAAATTTGAAAGCCCATGGAACATCAGTAGGGTGTCCAACGATTTCGTGATTCACTAAATTTCCTAATCTAATAAAGGTTCCTCCAATGGCAATAGGAGCGGAGATGCGGTCTAAAATCCAAAGAAAAGGTTTTTGTACGGTCTTTTTTGAGAAAATATAAAGGCCTATCAATATCATTATGGCCGCGCCGTGACTCGCTAAGCCTCCTTCCCAAACCTTTAGAATATTAATGGGGTGTGAAAAATATCCTTCAACAAGTCGTCCATCAATAACTTCGTCAAAATACGGTCCATAAAAAAATACATGTCCTAGCCTAGCGCCGACTATTGTACCGATGATCATGTACATCACCAATTTGTCAAGGGTTTCCTCACCGATACCTTCTTTTTTAAACATGCGTTTAACTACAAAATATCCGATGATTAGACCGGTAACGAATAATAATCCATACCAGTTAGGTGTTTTCCATCCATCAATAAGTTCAGGAGTTACAGTCCAGTCGATTGCTAAAATCACTTTTTTGTTTTTTTATTTGTGTCCAAAGATATGTGTTTTTCTTTGTTGGACTTATACTTCAAATGCTCGGAACGACCTTTTTTAAATATTTGATTACTATTGTTTAAACCTCTCCGAAGTTCTTTTTGCTTTTCTTCAGGTAAATTATATATTTCTTGGCATTCATTTGAACAGCAATTTTCAAATGCATCTTTACACTTATCACATTGTATGAATAGTAGATGACATGCGTTATTTAGACAATTTGTATGAGTATCCGCTGGTTCTCCACATTGATGACAAACAGAGATAATATCATCTGAAATGCGCTCACCTCGTCTTTCGTCAAAAACAAAATTTTTACCAATGAATTTATTTTCTAGACCTTGCTTTTTGGCGTCGTGTGCATATTTAATGATGCCTCCTTCAAGCTGATGCACATTTTTGAAGCCTTTATGCTTAAAATAGGCCGAAGCTTTTTCACAACGAATCCCCCCTGTACAATACATTACAATGTTTTTGTCTTCATTTCCCTTGAGTATGGTTTCTTCAATATGCGGTAGTGAATCTCTAAATGTGTCTACATCAGGTAGAATAGCTCCCTTAAAATGACCTACTTCCGATTCATAGTGATTTCTGAAATCAATAAGCATGGTTTCTGGGTCATCCGTCAATTTATTGAATTCTTCTGCGTTGAGGTGTTTTCCTTTATTTGTAACATCAAAAGTTTCATCATTCAATCCATCAGCGAGAATTTTATTTCTCACCTTGATTTTTAGTTTCAGAAATGGAAACTCTGCTTCTGCTTCGTCAACGGCATAATTTAGTCGAATTCCATTGAGAAAATCAATATTGTATAATTGTTCCCGAAATTCCGGTAATACTTTGGTTGGGACAGCAATTTGAGAATTTATTCCTTCATGAGCTACATACGTTCTACCGACAACATCTAATTTTGACCACATGACAAAAAGATGGTCTCTGAATAAGCTGGGATTCGCTATTTTGGCATATGTATAGAAGGAAATCGTTACATATTCGTGTCCTATGTCGCGAAGTTGATGCTCCAATTCCTCCTTATTTAATTTATTCCACAGTTGCATGCTATGTTGATTAAATAATTAGGTGACAAATTTATGGACTAATGCGCACATTAAAAAATAGCTGAATCTAATATCCCTAATTTCAGAATTTCATTTATTTCGAGACTTGAGAATTACTTAAACAGCTACATTATGCGTCCGAAGCGCATCATTTAGTGATGTTTTTAGATCAGTGGACGCTTTTCTTTTCCCAATAATCAATGCACAGGGGACTTGGTAGTCTCCTGCAGGGAAATTTTTAGTGTATGAACCTGGAATAACGACGCTTCTTTCGGGAACATAGCCTCTGATTTCTTTTGGTTCATTTCCTGTAACGTCAATGATTTTTGTTGATTTGGTTAAAACCACATTTGCGCCAAGAACAGCTTCTTTTCCAACTCGAACTCCTTCCACGACTATACAACGTGAGCCAATAAATGCATTATCTTCAATGATTACTGGTGCTGCTTGTAGTGGCTCAAGTACACCACCAATTCCAACTCCACCACTTAAATGAACATCTCTACCGATTTGTGCGCAGCTTCCAACGGTAGCCCATGTATCAACCATCGTTCCTGAATCTACATAAGCTCCAATATTTACGTATGATGGCATCATAATAACGCCAGCTGCGACATATGCGCCGTATCTTGCGATAGCGTGGGGTACTACCCTTACACCAAGCTCTTTATAATTGTTTTTTAGTGCCATTTTATCGTGAAATTCAAATGGGCCTACTTCAATAGTTTCCATTTGTCGAATGGGAAAATACATTACAACGGCTTTCTTTACCCATTCATTAACAATCCAATCGTCGCCTTGAGGTTCTGCAACACGAATCCTTCCTTTATCGATGCCTTCAATTACTTCTTCAATTACTTTGACGGTCGATTGATCTTTCAGAAGTTCACGATTCAACCATGCTTTTTCAATAATTTCTTTCATTTTATAAATAGCTAATTAACTGTTAATGATTTTTTCTTCTTTTGGCACCTTGAATAAATAGAATAGTCCGATAATAAAAAACAATGCAACAGATATCACAGAATATCGAATGTCGTCAAATCTCCATTCTGTAAAGGCAAAAAATGCAGTTCCAAGTACTATTCCCACTTTTTCAGAAACGTCGTAGAATGAAAAATAGCTGGCATGATCAGTAGTTTCAGGTAAGTATTTTGAATAGGTTGATCGGGCAATAGATTGAATTCCTCCCATGACAAGCCCAACAAAAGACGCTAGAATGTAAAACTCTGTTGGTGTGGTAATAAAGTAGGCTCCAAAACATAAAAATATCCAAATAAAAACGGAAATTTTTAAAGTAGATATATTCCCGATCTTGATGGAAATATTAGACATTAATTTTGCACCTATAGCAGCAAGAATTTGAATCAAAAGTATGGCAATAATCAGGCCCGTAGTCCCTTCGTCTTCTGGCCATTCTATGGCTTTGCTGGCAAAAATAGTAGCTAAGAGCATGACAGTTTGTACACCTGAATTAAAAAAGAAAAATGCGTACAAATACTTTTTGAGACGAGTAGTCTGCATGAATTCTTTGTAAACGATTTTCAGCTCCCTGTATCCTTTCCAGATGTAATCAGCTTCAGGTTTTTTTCGAAAGGGATTGTAAGGCAGTACTCGGTAAGTGATTTGAGCAAATCCAATCCACCATAAACCCACCAGTATAAAACAATATTTTGTTAAGTGAGGTCCGTAGCCCATAATCAATCCCAAGCATATTAAAAGTAGAATGATACTTCCAATATAACCCATTATAAATCCTCGGGCTGAAATATCATCTTGATCTTCTAAGGGAGCTATTTCCGGAAGGAATGCATTGTAAAAGACCAAACTACACCAAAACCCAATTGAAGCGCATAAGACGGAAATCATGCTATATTCCATGTAATTTGCATCGAAGAAAAATAAGCTCATACAGGATAGTGATCCGAAATAACAGAAAAATTGAAGAAAACGTTTCTTGTTACCTGTATAGTCCGCGATACCTGAAAGAATTGGTGAAATAAAGCTAACCAGTAAAAAAGAAACCGAGATAACTAATGAATAGAGTACACTTGGAGAAACATTGTATCCAAAAAAGTCAATAGTTACATCATTAGGCTCAATTTCATTTTCTTTAAGCCCTGTTTTTTCTAGGTAAGTTGCAGTGGTTTGTGCTTCATAAAAAATGGGAAAGATTGCTGTCGAAATAACCAAGCTATAAACAGAATTGGCCCAGTCATACATGACCCAACCTTTGATGATTTTCTTATCGCCTTTTTGTATCACGTGCTAAAAGTAAAAAAATAAATGATTGAAATTATTTATTCAATACCAGCGACATAATCATTGAGGTATTCAAATGCAGGCATCAATTTTCCTTCTAGATTGGTTTGACTTGCACGTTCGATTATTTGGTCAGGATCATCACCAATAATGGCGGGTATCACATGTTTAATCAGCTCATTACCAAAGTCTTCCGAAGCATCTTTCGGCAATTCACAAGGTAGATTGTCAACAGCCATTACCGCAATAATACCTTCTTTTTTATAATCTTCAACTTCTTGTCCATTTTTCGGGTTATAGCCATATATTGGATTCGAAATTTTTGAAGGACGTAGGGTAGAGGCAATTGGATCAGCAATATCACAAGAGATATCCGCTACTACCGATATTCTATTGTCTTCAGACGCTAAATCTTCTTGCTTTAATATTTTCGGAGAATTACTATTCCAATAATGACAAGGGATATACATATCGGATATCGGTACATATTTTTGAAAACCCTGCTTAAATAGTTCTGGTTTCGTGTAAAATTCTTTACGAATAAAGGTTCCACCATCTATTTTATCGAAATAGTCCTCCACCTCAAGGTGGGTAAATATGGGTTCATTAAATGAAGATTTTAAATATTCTTGAGGTGTAACTTCTTTAATAGGGAGGAGCTCCATGATTTCTCTCGCACCATGACCAACACGACCAAACCCTGTGAGCACGACTCTGAAATTTGGAGGTAGTACCACCTTTTTTAATTCCTGTTCAACTTCTTTTCGGTCATTACACTGATTGGCAGGTTTGAGTTCATATAAATCGTGTTTCAATCCAAAGGTTCTAAAACCATTGTAACAACCAACAATTCCGGCATATCTTCCAAATCCGATGAGCCTTACATTTCTTTTATCCTTAATGACCTCATAATCGATAAGTCGAATTTTCCGCTTTAAAATTTCTTGTAGAAGAACCCGATTGTATGATTGCTTTTTAAAAGTGTGTGAGAAGAACATATATGATTTGTTTGGAATCAAATCCTCAAGATTCACCTCCTTAACTCCTATAATAAGGTCGCAATGATCCAAATTATCAACCAATTCGATGCCCTCATTGGCATATTCTTCATCTTTGTAAGTTCGAATAGGGCTTTTTTGAACACTAATATGAACTCCGGTAAATTTTTCTTGAATTTGGCGACATTGTTTTGGCGTAAGGGCTACCCTAAAATCGGGTGGCACTTTCCCTTCTTTGATAATTCCAATCTTCATAATATATTTTTAATCGTCTTTATGCCCTGAATAAAGGTCTAAGAATTCGCGAATACATCCCTTGCCACCTTCTTTCTGTAAGATTAACTGGGATATTGTTTTGATTTCGATAACAGCGTCAGATGGGCAAGCCGCAACACCAACGTTTTTCATGATCTCCAAATCATTTATATCATCTCCAATCATAGCAATTTCTTCAAACGAAATACCTTCATCATTCATCCATTGATTGAGTATGTCGATTTTTGATTCACGACCTACATGACATTTTTGAATACCCAGCATATCCGCTCTGTGTTTTACAATTTCATTAGAAAAACCAGATGAAATAATACCAATTTGCAGTCCATTTTTAATGGCTTTGATAATGCCCATTCCATCCTTGGTATTGAACTTTTTTTGCTCGTCACCATTTGCTGAAAATAACATTCCTCCATCCGTCATCACACCGTCAACATCAAGAATCAAAAGCTTTATTTGATCAAGTTTTTTTCTCAAATCGCTTTCAATAATCAGTGATTTAAACAGAAGTGATTCCATTGAAATTTGATATTCGTCACATATGGCCTCCAAATCAAAGATGCTCAATTCTTTTACAGATTCAACGTTGAAGTCACTGAGAAAATCTTGAAAATGAATGCCATTTTTCGAGCATAGACCCTTTATGTTTTGTTCTAAATTCATTTTAAACAAGATTTAACCCAAGGCTATTCGCTAATGGCACAAGCTCTTGATGAAGTTTTTTAAATTCCTGATGATTTAACTGTTGCGAGGCATCAGATTTTGCCTCTTTGGGATCGGGATGAGCTTCAATAATCAATCCATCAACACCCATGGCCAAACATGCTTTGGTCAGAGCAGGTACGCCATAAGCATATCCCATGGCATGTGAAGGATCGAGTATAATTGGCAAATTGGAAAATTCTTGAAGCCAAGCCACACCACATAAGTCTAAAGTGAATCTTGTCTTTGTTTCAAAGGTTCTTATTCCTCTTTCACAAAGAATGACATTAGGATTTCCACCAGACAATACAAATTCTGCAGCTTGAGTAAATTCTTGAAGACTGGTTCCAAAGCCTCGTTTAATCATTACAGGTTTTTGAGTTTGAGCACAAGCTCTAAGAATACCCTGATCATACATAGCTTTCGCTCCAATTTGTATAATGTCGGTGTGCTCTATTACATCTTTAACATGTGTAGCATCACGGACCTCGGAAATGATTTTTAATCCGTATTTCTCTCTCATTTCGGACAATAACATGAGTCCTTCTTTTCCAAGTCCTTGAAACGAATATGGACTCGTTCTCGGCTTGTAGCATCCACCTCTCAGAATTGACAAGTTCAGCTCTTTTAAAAGTTTTGCTGAAGACTCAATTTGTTCTTCTGCCTCTACTGAGCATGGGCCGCCAATTAATACCGTGTTATTTGTATTTCCTCCAATTTTAACTGTGCCCAGGTCGATTTCTGTTTTTGTATTTTGGAAGGATTTGGATGACAGTTGCATATCCGAATCGAAAACCCATTGATCATCAATATTTTTTTCAAATACTGATGGGAGCTCTTTTATGCCAGAACTAGTAATTAATAGGTCTTGTGTATCCTTTTTGATATGAAAAGCGTTGAGCTGCAATTTCATTTCGTCAAGAACCCGTGATTCAATATTTTTTTTGAGTTTGATTATCATATTTCGCCTTTAATCAGGTGTACAAAATTAACAATTCCAACCGCATTCATCGATTTGTCAATTACTGGCAAATACATGATTGGAAAAGAACAAGATTTAATTTGCTGAAGTAGTTCAATCACCGTTGCCTCATCAGATATGCTGATTGGGTTTGTATTGATGAGATCTCCTGTCTCAATCAGGGAAGGCTTATCTATTTTCTTGAGGAGTGCTTTTCTAATATCAGCACTCGAAACAAGACCATATAACTTTTGGTCTTTATTACATATTAAGGCAAATCCCATTTCACCATTTTCCACAGTTTCCAATATTGACTTGGTCGTTGCATTCTCAATGAAAACATGAGGAGCTTCTTCTAATGGAGTCATAAAGTCTCTGACACAATAAGTAGATTCGATTTCTCTTTGGGTTAGATTCATTAAGGAATTTCCAATACTGGCACCGCTAAATAAGTAGGAGCCAGAAACAGATAAACTCACACCCATATTTCTCAAGATGAAGGACACCTCGTCATTAACTCCACCGTCTACGTGAATTGATTTTCTCGGATATCTTGATCTAAATTTTCTAATTTTCGAGAAGTTATATTGATCAAAAGAACCACCACTCTGTCCTGGAGTTGTTGCCATGATTAAAATGAAATCCATGTATTCAAAATCATGGAAAACCTCAATATCAGTTGGAGTCGTAATGGCTAAGCCTTTTTTTCCTTTAATGTCTTTTGGAAGTTTTAAGGGCTTCGTTAAATTCTCATATTGGAACGTAACATATTCGACAGGATTTTCGAGCAATAGGTCGTAGTATTTGTCAGGCTCATCAGTGATGATGTGTAGGTCAATTGGAGTATTGCACCAACTTCTTATTTTTTTTATATCACTAAATACATCCAAATTATCGTTGCAGTCAATATGCAATACCTCGATTTGGTGTCCAACAAGGTCATTTATAACCTCTCGAAGTACTCTTTTTTTGTCACTATATATTGAAGCAGATATTTTCATATTCAGGGATTAATTTTATTTGGAATGGTCAGAATGTTGAAATATTTATCGCAGACAGCAATTTGACATGGTATATTGATAAAAATCTCTTCATTAAGCTGAGATTGAATTTCATTAAAAAGCTTAATATCCTCAAATGGCATTTGTTGTGATTGGAAGTTTTCTGTTACAATAACTTTTAGAATGAAAGATTTATTGTCTTTTTCGCGAGTTAATTTTAAGCTTTGTTTTCTTTTACCATCAAAATTATTCCTTATCCAAAAATCGAGTAATCTCTCTGCGTAGACCTGATCTTCTTTGATGTCATAATACACTGTTGTGTTGTTCTTTTCGACAGCCATTTTTCCATCATTCAAACATGATTGGAACATTAAAAAAGAAAGGATTAAGAAAAAAAATGCTTGATTTTTCATTTTATCGAAATTTCATTACCTACTTCACAAAAAAAAAGGGAAAGCTGCTTTTATTACACTGTTTCAAACTTATACCTTTTCTACGTTCCCGTC
>WTIB01000131.1 GCA_011522905.1 Crocinitomicaceae bacterium
TTATTAAGACGAGCAAAGGAGACATGAAAGTTGAATTTTATGCGGATGATGCGCCCAATACGGTAGCCAACTTCATTAAGCTTGCCGAAAATGGTTATTACGATGGTTTGAAGTGGCACAGAGTGATTCCGGATTTTGTGATTCAGGGTGGATGCCCGAATACAAGAGAAGGAGAAGGTGGAATGCCAGGTACAGGTGGACCGGGTTATCAAATTGATTGTGAGCTTAATGGCGGAAATCAGCACCATGATCGTGGTGTTTTATCTATGGCTCATGCAGGACCCAATACAGGTGGTTCTCAGTTTTTTGTTTGTCACAGCAGAAACAACACATCACATCTTGATGGTGTTCATACTTGTTTTGGAAAGGTCATTGAAGGGGTGGAAGTGGTTGATGAAATCACTGAAGGCGATGCTATAGAGTCAATTGTGTTGGTATAACGCATCAATGATTCCTATCTTTTCACCAAAACTATCTTTTAGATCTTCTACTTATTTTTAGCCTTTTATTTTAAAATTTCAAATCCAAATTCTTGAAGTTCCTCCACTTTGAATTGTGTATTAGAGAGGATAACTATACCGGTTTTTCTTTTTTTGTTAAAAGCAGCAAATGAATGAAAACCACCAGTGGCTCCATTGTGCCAATGGATGCTTTCATTATCAATGTTTCGTATAAACCATCCTAGACCTACAGAGACATTATTATTTCTTTTTTGAGTGGGAGTTAACATTCTAGTTAAGGTTTTGTCTTCAGAGCTAATAAACTTCATTAAAAATTTCGTTAAATCTTTTGTGCAAGACATTATTGCTCCTGCACCGAATAAACACTCTGGTTTGTTCCAATAAGGATTTATTCCAAACATATTGTAACCTTTAACTAATTTATTTTCAATAATACTCCTATTAGTAGTTGTAGAATTCATTTTAAAAGGGATACACACGTATTGCTGAAGCATGTCTTCAAATTTCATTGTTGAAATTTTACCAATAGAGTAACCTAAAAGCGAAGCTCCAATATTTGAATAAGCGATTTTTTTTCCTGGTTTGGAATTTAATGTGTCAATTGATTCAAAGTAACTGATAAACTTTTCTTCAGTGTAACTGGAATATGGGTCTAAAAAATTATCCCTGACCAAATTGGACGGCAATCGTGGTAGCCCAGACGTATGATTAGATAGCTGCTTATATGTAATGCTTTTAGGTAAGTTAAATTCCAAAGATTTAAAAACACTATCGTTCAAACTTACCTTGTTATTTGAAATTGAAGTAGACAAAAAGTAGGATGTGAATACCTTAGTTATTGATCCTATTTCATAAACGGAGTCTTGGTTTTTTACCCATTGAAACTTGGCGTCTTTTATTCTAAACCCCAGAAAATTCAAATTGTCACCTTCAATATATCCAATAGAAACTTGTGCTCCATTATGTGAATTTTGAAACAAACTTTTTAATTCTTTTTTGTGCTTTTTTAATTGAGCATTAAAACAAAATGGGATTAGACAAAGTAGTATGTAAATAAGGTTTTTCATGGTTTTTAGAGTTGCAATTTTTTTATTTCTATCCAAAATTAGTTCCTATTGTAAAGTCTAATTGAATCTAAATCCAAAGTTAACGCCGAATAGAGGAGGCATAGGTGTTCCATTGTTTAAGAAATTGATGGCATTGAATTGAATAGGAAATTGAATGAGCCAGTGTTGGTGACCTATGGGAAACTCAAATGATATGGGTGTAATAGTCACGCCTAAATGATTACCACTTTTTGGATAATAAATTGGTGGCGCTGGTGCAGGAACAGGGTAAATAGGAGGACCATCCATAACATTAGTATGATAGCCCACCAAAAAACCTATTGAAGGTTGAAAAAACCATATGTAATTTGGTCGACGATTTACTTTTTGAAAACGTAAACTCCAGTCAAAACATAAATTAAAAATTGAAACACCTTTCGAATTATCTGGGACTATATTACTTTCATAAGACCTGTCATATCCACTGATATTCAAATAAAAATTATGACCAATCTTTACTTTAGAGGCAGGATTCTTACTTTTTTTGAGCCAAGAATAGCCAATATTTAATTGTACTCCACTACCTATATCCCTTGTTGCTCCACCAAATCCGCCACTAATTTTAC
>WTIB01000309.1 GCA_011522905.1 Crocinitomicaceae bacterium
GTCATTAGTGATAATCTAAATAACATTTCGGATAATAGTATATCAGGAACTTGGTCGCCAGCAACAATAAGCACTTCAACTATAGGAACTACCACCTATACTTTTACACCGCTAGCAGGAGAATGTGCTGTACAGGAGACCATGAATATTACGGTCAATGACTTACCTTCAGTATCGATAAATGCAGACAATATAGAAGGTTGTGCGCCTTTATTGGTAAACTTAACAGGCGGTAGTTCTACAGGTACTAATATTTGGACACTTGAAAATGGAGACGTACTAAATGGAACATCAATTAATACGACATTTTTATTTCCTGGATGTTATGATGTGAGCTTATATGTTGAGGAAAACGGATGCTCAAATACATTAACTTTAGCTGATTACATCTGCATTCAAAATGACCCAATTGCCGCCTTTACAGTTTCTCCCCAATCATTTACAGATGTAAATCAAATCATAAACTTTTCAAACAACAGTCAAGGAGCCGTTCAGTATATCTGGGATTTTGGAGATGGACTTTCGAGTCAATCATATGAACCCTCACACTTATTTATAGAGACAGAAGCTGGCGCATTAGTTACTTTAACTGTAATTAGTGATTTTGGATGTATAGACAGTACCCAAGTATTTATACCTTTTGACGAACAAGAAATATTTTATGTTCCGAACACTTTTACACCGGATGGGGATAATTTCAACCAGGTATTTACGCCAGTATTCTACTCAGGATTTGATCCATACAATTTTGAAATGTTGATTTTCAATAGATGGGGGGAACTTATTTTTGAGACTCGAAATGCTGGTAAGGGTTGGGATGGAAGTTATGGATTAAGTGGTGGTGATGCCCAAGATGGAGTTTATACTTGGAAAATCACGTATAAAAATCCAGAAACTGATGAACGAAAAATAGTCGTTGGTCATGTAACCTTACTCAGGTAATTCACGAATAAGTAGTAAACATTTATTTGGAAACTACACGTAATTCATTTTACATAAACAGGCTTTTATGGTTGCTGTTAACATTGTTGCCTATTGCGATACTCCCTTTTAAAGGCTTACCAAGTATTTTTACAACGATTAAAGCTCCTCTTTTAACTATTTTCTCTATTGCTCTTTTGGTCTTTTTAATAAGGGAAAGAACAAAACTTAGAGCTTTAGAAATAAGACTATTATTACTATATCTTGGACTTGTTTTGATTGCCTCATTAGCAGCGCACAAGCCATTATTGGCATTATCTGGAGCCTCAGAAACCGCGGGAAGATATGAAGGGTTTATTACACTGTTGTTTTATTCTGTGATATTTCTAGCTGCAAGAAATCATCTCGTAATCAATAGAAAGAATTTATTTTTTTATTTGTCTGTTCAGGGAATCGTTGCTTTTTATTCTATCCTTCAATTTTACGGCGTTGACCCCTTGGTGCATTATCTAAACTTTAGACAAGGATGTTATTCAACAATCGGAAATCAGAATTTTTTTGGTTCGTTTATTGTTACGCTGTTAACGCTATCTTGTGGTTTATATATTATGGATAGACGTCCGCACACATTATTGTTATGCGTTGTCTTTTTTGGTGGACTTTTGGCATGTAACACCAGAGGTTGTTGGTTGGCTTTTTTAACGATCATCTTTTTCTCTCTCTTTCTCCTGACAAAAAAGAAATTTATTATTCCTTTGCCTACACTGATTGTTGCATTTACTTTGGTAACAATCACAATGAATTACACTCGTAAAAATCACATTTCAGGAAGAGCAAAGAGTATAGAGAGTCAAATTTCAACGAAAAAGGAAGCTGGTTCAGGCCGTGTTCAGATATGGCAAATGACAATAAAGGCAATAGAAGAAAATCCAATATTAGGTACTGGTCCTGAGAACCTCAAAGAGCATTTTATAAGAACCAATAATGAAGGTTTTTTGGCCTATAAAAAAAGAACAGGAAAAACTGTCGATAAAGCACATAGTGAAATACTACATATTACAGCTGTTTCTGGAATTCCTGCTGCTATTTTACTTGTGTCATTTATCTTCGTGATATTTTGGAAGAATCGAAGATCTATTTTTAAGCTTAATTCGAGTACGATTTTATTTTTTGCAATTTTAACCTATTTATTACAAGCACAATTTAACATT
>WTIB01000056.1 GCA_011522905.1 Crocinitomicaceae bacterium
TATCTAGGGAGCCTTTTTGGTATTTATCGCCGAGATCGTAGTGGTCGAAAGGAGCGTAGCCAACACTATTTGTTCCTGAGTTTTTCATCGATGGCGGAATCCAAATCGCATCGATTCCCATTTCTTTTAATCTTGGTGCTAGTTCTGCCAAATAATTTGACCATCCGTTAGGGAAATTTTGATTCCAATAATCCCACCAAAAGCCTTGAAGTACAATTTGTCGATTTGTTGGATTGGTGAAATCATCATTATTCCCTGGATCCGTAGATTCAAAAAGATAAGCACCTGTCTGAATATTAAAGCTGATATCGTATGTGCCTGAAGGAACATTAATATTGGGTCCATCCTGAAAGCCTGTACCAGAGGGAAAAGATGAGCCTCCCCAATTAATAGTCCAAGATCCATCCTGACGAAACTTGACTTGCTCGTTTGCGCTAAATGTGTAATTCAAGGTGAAATTCTCCCCATCAACATTGCTCATGACTTCATCACTCGACCAATTATTAAAGGAGCCGATTAAGCCAATACTCTGAGCATTAAGCATATGGAAACACAAAATCAAATTTAGAAGCAGTAGGATTCTTTTCATATCAAAATTATAATGTTCAATTTACAGAAATCAAGGAGAATATTCAAAAATGATTACGAATAACATACCTCGCAATCGTTTTCGTTGGATAACTAATTTTCTACTAGGTCAAGAATAAAAGGTTTTCCAGGTATAAGTTTTACATTATTCTCATTCAAAATAACGCCGAGAGCCTCATTACCATCCATTTCAAGCTGAATACAATTTGGTTTCACATTCACCTTAATAATGCATTTTTTATACCGAATATGAAAACCTAATTCTGACCATTCTTTGGGTAATTTTGGAGAAATTCGAATTTCATCTTCTGTGATTCTCACTCCACCAAAACCTTCAATTACAGAAAGACAGGTCCCAGCCATACTTGTGATGTGCAAACCTTCTCGAACCTCATTATTGTAATCATCAAGATCTAATCTTGAATTTCTTAAATACATTTCATAGGCCTTTTTTTCGTATCCAATACGACTTGCAAGAATCGAATGAATACATGGCGAAAGTGAGGATTCGTGAACGGTTTTTGGCTCATAAAAATCAAAATTGTCCTTTATCTCATCCGTAGTAAATTGATCTTCAAATAAATAAATACCCTGTAAAACATCGGCTTGCTTGATGTAGACAGACCTTAAAATTCTATCCCAAGACCAATTTTGATTGATTGGTCTTTCATTCAAAGATAAATCATCAACTGACTTTAATTCCTTATCTAGAAAACCATCTTGCTGTAAAAAGATATTTGAACCCTCGATTTTCGGCAATTCAATTTTTGGAATCAATTCTTCCCAATCCTTGATTTCATTGTCGGTCAATATTTGCGCTCCATATTTACCCGACAGCTCAATGTCCAAGGTATAATTGAGACACCACTTTGCAATGTAATTCGTGTACCAGTTGTTATTTACATTATTCTCGTATTCATTAGGACCCGTCACTCCGAGCATGACGTATTTCTTTCGGGAGGCTGACCAATTGAATCTTTGAAACCAAAATCGAGAAATTGCGACCAATACCTTTTTACCAAAGTCAGTAATATATTGGTCGTCGGAAGTATGTCTCCAATAATTGTAGATCGCAAATGCAATAGCACCATTCCGATGAATTTCTTCAAAGGTAATTTCCCATTCGTTGTGACATTCTTCGCCATTCATTGTAACCATAGGATACAAAGCGGCCCCATTCTTAAATCCAAGTTTTTCTGCATTTTCAATAGCTTTCTCCAAATGCTTGTATCGGTACATTAAAAGCTGTTTGCTTACTTTGCTATCAGCAGATTTTAAATAAAAGGGAATGCAATAAGCCTCTGTATCCCAATAGGTTGCGCCACCATATTTTTCACCAGTAAATCCTTTTGGTCCGATATTAAGCTTTGCATTGTTTCCTGTGTAGGTTTGATAAAGATGAAATATATTAAAGCGAATGGCTTGTTGTGCAGCCACATCTCCCACAATTTTTACATCTGCATTTTTCCAAATTTTTGACCATGCTTCACAATGATTATTCATAAGTGCGTTAAATCCAGATTTTAAGGCATTTTGTGCATTAT
>WTIB01000285.1 GCA_011522905.1 Crocinitomicaceae bacterium
ATCTTATGTAATCCTGGTTGGTATACGGCCTATACTCCCTATCAAGCAGAGATTGCTCAGGGCAGGTTGGAAGCGTTGTTGAATTTTCAAACTATGATTACTGAACTTACTGGGATGGAGCTAGCAAACGCTTCATTATTAGATGAATCTACTGCTGCTGCAGAAGCCATGTTGATGTTTTTTCACATGAGATCAAGAGATCAGGTAAAAAGAAACGTGAATAAGTTCTTTTTAAGTGAAAAAGTATTTGAACAAAACAAAGAAGTTATTGTTGCAAGAGCCGAACCATTAGGTATAGAAGTAGTAATAGAAGATGCTGAATCTATTGAATTTGGTAATGAATTTTTTGGAGCCATTATACAGTACCCAGATTCATATGGAGAAGTTAACGATTATTCTGGTTTTGTAGAAAAAGCAAAACAGTTTCAAATTCCTGTAGCTGCTATAGCGGACATCATGAGCTTAGTTTTACTTAAAAGCCCTGCTAGTTGGGGAGCCGAAGTCGTAGTGGGTTCAACTCAACGTTTTGGAGTTCCTATGGGTTACGGAGGACCTCATGCCGCTTATTTTGCCTGTGGTGAAGAGCACAAGCGATTTATTCCTGGAAGAATTATAGGTGTATCCTTAGATTCCAATGGTAATCCAGCGCTGAGAATGGCACTCCAAACTAGAGAACAACACATAAAAAGAGGTCGTGCAACATCCAATATTTGTACAGCTCAAGCCTTGTTAGCTGTTATGGCTGGGATGTATGCAGTGTATCATGGGCCTGAAGGATTAAAAGAAATTGCTACTGAAATTTCCATTAAAGCAAACAGTCTTCGTATTTGTCTTGAAAATATGGGGTTAAATGTGTTAAACTCTAAACAGTTTGATACCATTACCATAAAGGAAAACAGTGAAGATTGGAAAAACTTAATGTTAGAAAATGATGTCAATCTTTTTTACAGAAAGGAAAACTTAAGCATTTCGATTGACGAAACAACAACATGGTCTGATATACATAAGTTGATAGCTGTTTTTAATCAAAAATTAAAAACAAACGTTCAGTTGGAGAAAATTAACCTTGTAGGGTCCCAAATGGATAGGAAAGATTCTTTCTTAAAACAAAAAGTTTTCAATAGTTATCATTCAGAAACGGAAATGATGAGGTATGTGAAAAAACTTGAAAACAAGGACTTGTCTCTAGTTCATGCTATGATTTCATTAGGGTCCTGCACGATGAAATTGAATGCAGCTACAGAAATGGACCCCATTACTTGGCACTCATTTTGCAATCTTCACCCCTTTGCTCCTGTGGAGCAAACAAAAGGCTATCAAGAAATATTTAATACGCTTATAAAAGATCTTAGCGACATTACTGGTTTTGATAGTGTTTCGCTCCAACCCAATAGTGGAGCACAAGGAGAATATTCAGGATTAATGGTTATTCGAGCGTTTCACCTTGATAATAACGAAGGACACAGAAATATTTGTTTAATTCCAAATAGTGCGCATGGAACAAATCCTGCTAGTGCGGTAATGGCAGGGATGGAAGTAGTTTTAATCAAATGTGATGAAAAAGGAAATATTGATTTAGAGGACTTGAAAAATAAAGCAGAATTACACAATTCAAATCTTGCTGCCCTTATGGTTACCTATCCATCAACCCATGGGGTTTTTGAGGAAGAAATTAAAACCATAACAAACATAATACACGTAAATGGTGGTCAAGTGTACATGGACGGTGCGAATATGAATGCACAGGTAGGATTAACTTCTCCAGGTCTAATTGGCGCTGACGTCTGCCATCTAAATTTACACAAAACCTTTGCCATACCCCATGGTGGTGGTGGTCCTGGAATGGGACCAATTGGTGTTGCAAAACATTTAACTCCATTTTTACCGGGGAATCCTATCATTAAAACAGGAGGCGAAAAAGCCATTAAATCCATCAATGGGGCTCCTTGGGGGAGTGCATTAATTCTTCTTATATCCTACGGTTATATTAAAATGCTAGGTGCATCTGGACTGAAAAGATCAACTGAAATAGCCATTCTTAACGCTAACTATTTAAAATCTAAACTTAAAAATCATTATGATGTTTTATATATGAACGAAAGCAAGAG
>WTIB01000276.1 GCA_011522905.1 Crocinitomicaceae bacterium
GGTTATGATTGTCCTTGTTTTGTTGAGGAAGTTATGAAAAAGTACCAAACCAATGAGGCTTACAATACAGCCATGAAAGGCGGTAATGAAGATAAGTTTCACGAAGCAATGGATACCTTATGCCCATGTGGTGTGAAGTCTTATTCGGAATCAGAAGTGGAAAGTATTGATTTTTAAAAACGAAAAAATGACATTTAAAATATCTAAAATTATTCTTGGTGCCTTTACCATTGCTCTTGTAAGCTACTCTTGTGGTGACCCAGCAGAAAATATGAACAAAACCATGGCAGATTTTTCAGATAAGTGTATTTCTGAGGAATACGACTGCAAATGTTGGGAAGGGAAGGTGAAGGAGCATTTCAAAACCGACGAGGCGTATATGAAATATTGGGAAAATCATACCGCCATGCCCGATGAGCTTATTGACAAGCTCGGAGAATGTTCTCTAAACGACGATTTCGATTTTTAATTTAATGTTTAGCTGCTAAATAGCGCTCTGCATCCAATGCTGCCATACATCCTGTTCCTGCAGCGGTAACTGCTTGTCTATATGTTTTGTCAGCAGCATCACCCGCAACAAACACCCCTTGAACATTGGTCAAGCTAGAACCTGGCTTTTCATACTCAATGTATCCTGTTTCGTCTAGGTTTAGATAGTCTTTGAATATATCTGTATTGGGTTTGTGCCCGATAGCTACAAAGAAACCAGTACACGGAATTTCAATTTCCTCGTTGGTTTTATTATTAAATGCCTTAACACCGGTAACAAGCTGACCATCGCCTAAAACTTCCTTGGTTTCGGTATTGTAAAGGATTTCGATGTTTTCTGTATTTCGTACCCGTTGGGCCATAATTTTGGAAGCCCTAAATTCATCTCTTCTCACAAGCATGGTCACTTTGGTGCAAAGCTTAGAGAGATAGTGTGCCTCTTCACAAGCTGAATCTCCGGCACCAACGATAACCGTTTCTTGTCCTCGGTAAAAGAATCCATCACAAACAGCACATGCAGAAACACCCCCACCAAGACTCAAATATTTTTGTTCACTCTCAAGTCCGAGGTACTTGGCGGATGCACCTGTAGAAATAATAACAGTGTCTGCATGTATTTCAGTACCATCATCTGCCCAGCATTTGTGTACCTCACCTGAAAAGTCAACCTTATTTATAAATCCAGGTCTCACATCAGTGTCAAAACGCATCGCTTGATCCTTGAGCTCAATCATCATTTCGGGTCCAGTAACGCCATCACGATATCCTGGGAAGTTCTCAACTTCATTCGTAGTTGTTAACTGGCCTCCAGGTTGAAGACCTTCGTATAGGACAGGTTTCATGTCAGCTCTTGCTGCATAAATAGCGGCCGTATATCCCGCAGGTCCCGAACCAATAATTAAACATTGAATTCTTTGAATATCGCTCATGAGATTTTTTTTTACAAAAATAATTGAATGTCTAAAATAGAGCCACTAAAATTAAAATTTAGAGCTATTATTTTTTGATGGTTTTAAATTTGGCCAATCTGCCTTGGTCAGCAGAAGCAAAGAGCTTCTTTTTATGTGCTGTAAGGGTGTAAAATCGACCGTTGGCAAGCTTGGTCCAGCTCATACCGTCATTTGTTGAGTATTCGATACCATTTGGACCACAACAATAATACACGCCTTTGTATTCAATAATACAGCAGATATATCCTTCAGGAGATTGTGCTGGCTTTTTCCAGGTTTTACCTCCATCCGCAGTAATAAAACAGTTGGGTGCATTTGATTTAGGGTCTTTATAGTCACCTCCAACAACGATGCCTTCCTTTTTATTTTTCATGGCCAATGCATATGCTCCTGAACTTTCGCCACTTTTAAAAGGTAAAGCAGAGGTTTTCCAGGTTTTCCCCATGTCTTCTGTCGAGATAAATCTTGAATGTTTACCGCCGGTAACAAAGAAAAAGCTCCTGTCCTTATAAACGATATTGTTTCCACTCGCTGAGAAACCATATTCACCTTCTAAGGCCTTTAGTGGAGTAGGTGCCTTTTGCCATACAATTCCTCCCGACTTTGATATGAAAACAGGAATTTTTCCGTGCTTTGGATCTCCGAACATCATGCCTTTTTGGGCATACAATACCATGCCGTCAAAAAAGGTTTCTTCTCTATTAATTGGTAACGCAATAGCTTTATTATTAATAACATAAACTAATTTACTTGAATTTTTGCTTTGCATTGCAATAATCTTCTTACCGTTCACATCAATATCTCTAAGCTCCGATAATGGATTATTGAGATTCATGACTGTTGTTGTGTGTCTCTTGATGTCGTGATCGTAAATTAAGCCAGTATTCGAACTTAAATAAACGTGATTTTTAAATGCTGCGATTCCTCTTGAATGTGTTTTAGAGTCTGCATAATGGTACCATTGACCAAAGCCCTGGAATATGAATGCGCTACTTGCGAGGAAAACGAGAATTAAAGTTTTTTTCATGCGTATTATTTAATGTTTTGATGTCTTTTGGTACTGCTTTTTTCCATCTTTTATGGGACCAGATCCATTGCGCTGGATGCTGTAAAATATCCTTTTCAAGGAAATTTACATAATTTTCTGTGATTTCTCCATATTTAAGTCTGTGTGGTTGTTCACAAATGGTTTTAAATTCGAGCTCATAGTAGCCTCTTTTTACTTTGTTTACTGTGTAATAAAGTACCGGTAAATTGTAAGTATTTGATATATACTCCGTACCGAAAACAAAGCCAGTCTGCTGATTGAGGAAATTTGTCCAATAACTTTTTCTTTCATCACCAGGAGATTGATCACCCAAAACGAGTAGGGCATAAGGTCTGTCTAGGGATTCAATTTTGTTTTTATAATCTCCTGAATGTGTAACAATCATACCAAATCTAGACCGCCTTTTATTGATTTCCCTATCCAATGATTTTTGCGATATAGGCATACCAATACCTATGGCTTGATGGGAAAGAAGAGTATCTTGAATGGTGATGAGCCACTCCCAATTATTGAAATGCCCTGAGGTGAGAATAACGCTTTGCTTCTTATTGAAATAAGCTTCGACAAGCTCTGGATTTTTTACTGAGAACCGTTTTAGCAGCTCTTTTTTTGAAATACTTAGATTTTTAATGCCCTCCACAATGATGTCCGAGAAGTGGCGATAATAAGCTTTAGTAATCTTTTGAATCTCCTTAGCTGACGCTTCAGGAAAGCTGTTTTTTAAATTATTGATTACAATTTTTTTGCGATATCCAATGATATAATACAATAAGATGTAAATAAGCTCACTCAAGCCATATAAGAACCACAAGGGAAGTAGTGATAATGGATATAGAACAAGATAAAAGACAATCGTTCCCATTACTTTTTGTACTTATTTTTCCACAATCGATTTTGATGTTCTTCTATGTCTTTTTCTTTGCTGCTTGAGCCTGCTTTGTAAAAAGAGCTTCCCTTTATATCATCGGGAAGAAATTCTTGATCTGCAAAATTACCTTCAAAATCATGGCTATACTTGTAGGCATCTCCATATCCTAGCTCTTTCATCAAGGCGCTTGAGGCATTCCTAATCGAAAGCGGGACATTTAAATTTCCTGTACGTTTAACCGTGTCCTGTGCATTATTGATGGCCATATATGCACCATTACCTTTTGGACTATTGGCCAAATAGATGGTACATTGAGCAAGTATAATCCTAGATTCCGGCCATCCAATTTTCTCAACGGCGTCAAAAGTGGCATTTGCCATTAGTAGGGCATTTGGATTTGCTAAGCCAATGTCCTCAGATGCTGAGATGATCAGTCGACGTGCAATGAATTTGGGGTCTTCGCCACCTTCAACCATTCTTGCCAGCCAGTAAATACTAGCATTGACATCACTTCCTCGTATAGATTTAATAAAGGCAGAGATGATGTCATAGTGCTGGTCGCCATCTTTGTCATAACGCGCAAGTGATTGTTGTGCATTTTGCATCACGAGCTCATTAGTGATGGCAATTTTCTTCTCTTGGGAAAGTGTACTGATGATGATTTCAAATACGTTCAATATTTTTCGGGCATCTCCGCCGGATATAGCGAGAAGACTTTCGAGCTCCTTGAGCTCAATTTCCTTTTTGGAAAGAATGGGGTCAATTTTAATGGCGCGTTCCAATAAAAGGCATAAATCCTTTTTTGTATGCTCCTTCAGGGTATAGACATGGCAACGTGACAATAATGCCGAGATCACTTCAAAAGAAGGATTCTCAGTAGTTGCACCTATCAGTGTGACTATTCCTTTTTCAACGGCTCCAAGTAAGGAGTCTTGCTGAGATTTGGAGAATCGGTGAATTTCGTCAATAAAGAGTATCGTTCCGCTCTCTTGAAACATTCCGGCGTTCTGAACCTTGGAAATAACCTCACGAACATCTTTTACTCCGGATGAAATCGCAGATAAGGTATGTATAGGTTTATTGAGCTTTTCAGCAATAAGAAAGGCCAATGTGGTCTTGCCTACACCTGGAGGCCCCCAAAAGATCATAGAGGGAATGACGCCTGCATTCAAAGCCAGTGTTAGAGGTCCATTTTCTGAGAGTAAATGCTCTTGACCAATATACTCCTCCAAATTTTTTGGACGCATTCTTTCAGCAAGAGGCGCATTAATGTTCATGTAACAAAGTTACTCAAAGATACATTCCCTTTGAGAATTTTATGCTCATTTCATATATCCTGATTATTTTTGATTCTATGTTAAATGGCAAGCGTATTGCAGTCGTTCTTCCAGCGTTTAATGCCGCTGAAACTTTGGAGAATACTTATCGAGATATTCCAATGGATATTGTAGATACGGTTGTTTTAGTGGACGATGCCAGTAAAGATGAAACTGCACAAAAGGCAAAAGATTTAGGTATCCCTAACTTGATTCAGCATGAAGCAAATCGGGGATATGGAGCCAACCAAAAATCCTGTTACAAAAAAGCATTGGAGCTGGAAGTAGATATCATCATTATGCTTCATGCCGATTACCAATATACACCAAAACTCATTCATGCCATGTCAAGTATGATTGCCTATGATGTGTATCCAGTGGTCATCGGTTCACGTATGCTTGGTAAAGGTGCACTAAAGGGGGGAATGCCTGTTTATAAGTACATGGCAAATCGGTTTTTGACTTTTTTTCAAAATGTTTTGATGGCTCAAAAGTTCTCGGAGTACCACACGGGTTACAGGGCATTTTCTAAAGAAGTGTTTCAGAATATAAATATTGAATACAATTCTGATGACTTTGTTTTTGACAATCAAATGCTCGCTCAGTTGTGCTATAGTGGATATAATGTAGGGGAGGTGAGCTGCCCAACCAAATATGATGAAGGTTCTTCATCCATTAATTTCAAAAGATCAATTACGTATGGTATAGGTGTGATGAAGACAGCTGTTCTTTATCGCTTTGCCAAATGGCATATTTATACCTCTAAAATTTTTAAATAGTTATGTCAGAAGATAAAAAGATTATTTTTTCGATGGTAGGAGTGACCAAATCAACTCCACAAGGTAAACAGATTATTAAAAACATCCATTTGTCCTTTTTTTATGGAGCCAAAATTGGAATTATTGGATTGAATGGTTCTGGTAAATCTACAGTGATGAAAATTATTGCTGGATTAGATCAGGCCTATCAAGGAGATGTGGTTTTTTCGCCGGGTTATTCCGTAGGATATTTGCCTCAAGAACCTGAGCTAGATTTAAATAAATCTGTCAAGGAAATTGTCATGGAGGGTGTGCAAGAAACGGTTGACATTTTAAAGGAATACGAGGAAATCAATAATTCCTTTATGGATGAGGAAATCTTGAATAATCCTGATAAAATGGAGAAGTTGATTGCACGGCAAGGCGAAGTACAGGATAAAATTGATGCCATGGATGCTTGGGAGCTTGATAATAAATTAGAGCGGGCCATGGATGCACTTCGGTGTCCTCCTGATGATCAAAAGATTGAAACCTTATCTGGAGGTGAAAAAAGACGGGTCGCACTTTGTCGTTTGTTGTTGAAGAATCCAGATGTTTTATTACTGGATGAGCCCACCAACCATTTGGATGCTGAATCCATTGATTGGCTTGAGCAGCACCTTCAGCAGTACAAAGGAACGGTGATTGCGGTAACACACGACCGCTATTTCTTAGATAATGTGGCGGGTTGGATACTAGAGCTCGATAGAGGAGAGGGTATTCCTTGGAAAGGGAATTATACCTCTTGGCTAGAACAAAAAGGAAAAAGACTCAAAGAGGAAGAAAAACAAGAGTCAAAAAGACAAAAGGTACTTGCGCGCGAGCTAGAGTGGGTAAGAATGAATCCCAAGGCGCGACAAGCAAAAAACAAAGCCCGTATTCAGAATTATGAAAAAATGCTTGCCGAAGACACCAAGCAGAAAGAGGCAATGCTTGAAATCCCTATCCCAAATGGTCCTCGCTTAGGAACCAATGTTATTGATGCGAATGCTGTCGCCAAATCCTTTGGCGAAAAGCTCTTGTATGATGATTTGAATTTTAAGCTTCCTCCAGCAGGAATTGTCGGCATCATTGGACCAAACGGTGCTGGGAAAACAACGATTTTTAAAATGATTATGAATGAGCTAGATCCGGATGGAGGTAGCTTTTCTGTTGGGGAGACTGTAAAAATCGGATATGTTGACCAAACGCATAAGGATATTCACCCCGATAAAAGCGTTTATGATGTGGTTTCGAATGGATTGGAATATGTTGAGGTAGGTAAACAGAAAATCAATTCACGGGCTTATTTATCTAAATTCAATTTTGCTGGTTCAGATCAAAACAAGAAAGTTGGCGTGCTATCCGGCGGTGAGCGAAATAGATTGCATTTAGCCATGACCTTGAAGACAGAGGCCAATGTACTTTTGTTAGATGAGCCAACGAATGATATTGACGTGAATACACTAAGAGCCTTAGAGGAAGGAATACAGAATTTTGCCGGATGTGCAGTTGTGATTTCGCACGATAGGTGGTTTTTGGACAGGATTTGCACACATATTCTGGCCTTTGAAGGAGATTCTCAGGTGTATTGGTTTGAAGGGACTTATTCCGACTATGAGGAAAATAGAAAGAAGCGTTTAGGAGACGCAGGGCCTAAAAGAATTAAATACAGAAAAATCGTTTAATTTATTTATTCACAAATTCGACCTTTGTGCTCACCATTTTTAAAATGGGCATCTAAAGCTTCTAGTTCTTGGACAAGCTCAGGGCTAGGTTGGGTGTTTTGTAATTCACGGAGATCAGGTTGTCCAGCATCTACCCATGCTGTGTACCATATTGAGCCAATCGCAATAATGGCCTTTTTCATTCTTCGCTCAACCATTCCATTCATTTTTTGGTGATATAGAGCGCAAAATTCTTTGGAGTAGGTTTCAACCGTTACATTTCCTCTCCTTTCGTATGCGTATTTTCTATCGGAAGGAATTTCTTTGGTTGTCTCAATTTCCATGGAAAGCACAGAATCCAAAGCCATATGAGATTCTCTTATCGCATTCCAGGTATATCCAAGAACATCTTTTACGTATGTTGCCTTCCCTACAAAGTAATCATAGGTGTCGGCATTGATTTCCACAAGTCGACTTTCCCAAAGTCCATGAATCCCTTTTTGATTGGTCATTTGCCCATTGTAATTTTCAGTGGTATGCAGAGGGACATGTGCGTCTCCTATGTAATGTCCAATATCTGCAGAATATTTAAGGATAAGATCAAGATTCTTTCTTTCAAAAGCCTTCTGTAATTTATATTTGACGCGTTGTATGTGCCAAGGAACAATTCCATAGGTCATTAAGGTATCTTCCGTAAATTTTTCTACTGCATCCTTCCATTTTTTAGGCATTACTTTAAATGGATCTTCACCTTCTTTATAAAAATGATCTAAATCGATATAATGACAGGGTGCCTCTCCATCTACAGCATATCTTCTTTTATCTGGGTCTACCGCATGTTCTGTAATGTATTCAACATGTTCTTTGTAGAAGCCAAACATTTCAGTAGGTAGTGTGAAAATGGAAAGTCTGTTGATTTTTTTATGTCCGTAAAAGCCCCAAGTCACCTTACCAGGTTTTTTTGGTATTTGCTCTGCATTTGTAAATAATAACAATATGGAAAGGAATAAAAGTGTTTTCATGTCGTCAGTTTAATGAGCTTGCCATCTTTTAGAATGGGTATAACCTTGGTTTTATTTGGTGTAAGGCAATATTTAATATCCTCATTGAGATTCAGGTTTCTCAATCTTCGACGATGCGAGCTCGATTTTAAATAGCCCATGTAGTTGTCTTTTGCAGACAAATAAAGGTATTTCGCAGCGATTGAGGAATCCTCAATGGAGGTA
>WTIB01000041.1 GCA_011522905.1 Crocinitomicaceae bacterium
CCTTACGGCAAATCTTTGGTACAAACTTTTGACAAGATCAATGAAAGCTGCTGGAAACACCTGGACAAACAAATTAAAGCGAGCGATTTGGGATGATTTTTAATATGGAACATATGGGCTTATTTATCATTGTACTTCCGCTGATATCCTTTTTATATGCCAGTGTTGGTCATGGAGGTGCGAGTGGTTATTTGGCATTGATGGCTTTGTTTTCATTTGCCCCAGAAATGATGAGGTCGACGGCTTTACTGCTGAACCTATTTGTATCTGGTATTGCGTTTTATCATTATTATCAGGCTGGATACTTCAATAAGAAGCTCTTTTTATATTTTGCCTTAAGCTCTATTCCATTATCCTTTGTTGGTGGCTTGCTTGAAACAAATCCAAGCTTTTACAAAAAAACATTGGGCGTAATATTACTATTTGCAATCATAAAATTGCTATATGATTTTGGCAACAAAAAAATACAGATTAGGCAAGTTCGTCTTTGGCAAGGATTAATTTTCGGAGGTCTTATTGGCTTTTTCTCAGGACTTATTGGAATAGGAGGGGGGATTATTCTTACACCGATTATTTTACTTTTTCATTGGGGTGACATGAAATCAGCAGCAGCCGTTTCGGCTCTTTTTATCTTCGTGAATTCTGCCTCGGGTCTGTTGGGACAAGTCTACCTTGGAGCAGAAATCAATTTGGAAACTTTTTTACTTGTTGGAATTGCCTTAATCGGTGGATTTGTAGGAAGCTATCTTGGGAGTAAGCGAATCAACAATTCGGTGCTTCGCTACATTTTAGCTTTTGTCTTGACATTGGCTTCCATTAAATTATTTTTTGTCTAAATGCTTGAAAAAAAACACATAACAGGAATTATACTCGCCGGTGGCAAGAGTAGTAGAATGGGTACTGACAAAGCCCTTTTCGTGTTAAATGGATCAACATTTTTAGACCATATTATTCGTGCACTCGAACCATTGGTTGATGATATTCTTATTATCAGCAATGATGAACGTCACAGTACGTACAATTTAAAACGAGTAAGGGATACCATTGCGGATGCTGGTCCAATTTCAGGGCTTCATGCCGGCCTTACAAATTCGGCTACTGAAAACAATTTGGTTTTGAGCTGTGATATTCCCCTTATTGAAACCTCAATGTTGGAAGTATTACTCCAAAATAATGAAGATGACATTGATGTTATTCAATTGGCAGATGCCAATAGAGTACATCCTTTAATCGCCCTTTACAAGAAGCGTTCGGCAGAACATATAGGTAAGGCCCTTTTTGATGGGGAGCGTAAATTGAGTACCGCATTAAATGGATTGAATATGAAAACCGTTTTGGTTTCTGATGGCCAGGCAGCTGCCCTTACGAATGTCAATACACCAATGGACTTTGAAAAAATAGAAAATGGAAATACGAATTAGATATTTTGGAATGGTTGCAGAAAAAACGGGATGTAACCTAGAGCAATTTAACATTGATAATGGTTGTGTTACAGATCTTTTAGCCTTGGTGATTGATAAACACCCTAAGCTTGAGACCACAGATTTTAGTGTGGCTCAGGATAAAATAATTGTCGATGATACGATGAAACTAAACGGTAAAGAAATCGCGCTATTGCCTCCATTTTCTGGTGGATAAATATGGAAAGATACTTAAGACATATCGCACTTTCTGAGGTTGGACTTGAGGGCCAAGAAAAGCTCTTAAAAGCTAAAGTTCTTGTTGTTGGAGCAGGTGGCCTAGGCTGTCCTATCCTTCAGTATTTGACTGCTGCAGGTGTTGGGGTATTGGGAATAATGGATGATGATGTAGTGGAAGAATCTAATCTTCAAAGACAGGTTTTGTATGGAAATTCATCTTTAGGGAAGTATAAAGCAATGGTTGCAAAAGAGCGTTTAGAAGACCTCAATCCGAGTATTGTAATTCATGCCATTTGTGAAAGACTAAGGGTTAAAAATGCCATTTCTTTATTTGAACAATATGACATCATTGTGGATGGTACAGATAATTTTGAGTCAAGATATCTGATTAATGATGCCGCTTTAATCACTGATAAACCCGTTGTTTTTGGAGCCATTTACAAATTTGAGGGTC
>WTIB01000331.1:0-6686 GCA_011522905.1 Crocinitomicaceae bacterium
AGATAAAAAGAGCAAATCATAAGCCGGATTCTGTTGATCTCATTGAATAACAATTTGATTGTCTATCATTTATCTTGTTCTAACCTCACGATTAGAATCTAGCGACCTACCCTTCGAGATTGGACGAGTAACCCTCAATTCTCGATATACTTGGTCTTGCAGCTCACAAGGTTTACCATGCCATTTCTGTCACCAGAAATGCGGTGAGCTCTTACCTCACCTTTTCACCGTTACCAATAATAAATTACTGGAAGTATATTTTCTGCGGCACTATCTGTTCCATAAAATGGACCTTCCCGTTAAGAAGTGTGATACTCTATGCTGTCCGGACTTTCCTCTTTAAAAAAGCGATAGACTGATTTGCTCTTTTACAAAAATAGATAATTACGGTAAAAATAAACGAAGAATTGAAGCAGTATTATCTGATGAGATTAAAATGATCGCTATAATTATAGATTAAATTATTCATAGAATCTTTAAATTTCACGTACCAAATATATGTCCCATTTTGCGAAGGCAGACCATTGTATGTACCATCCCAACCTTCTCCTGGAGTATCCGAGAAAAATATTTGCTCACCCCATCTATTATATACACTAAACTCGTACCCCTGACTTCTGTCATATCCAGCCGTCAAAACAGGAATAAACACTTCATTTTTACCATCTCCATTTGGAGTAAAACTATTTGGGACATAAAACAAGACCTCATCATTAACTGTAATTGCCACATAAGCCGTATCCGTACATCCATCCTCAGCCATAGCTACCAATGCCACATTATAGACTCCATATGAATCATAAAAATGAGTTGTATTTACAAAATCACTCTCCGTTCCATCTCCAAAAAACCACTGAAATGAAGTTGCATTCTCAGATTCGTTTGTGAATTCAAAAATAGGATTGATTACAGACTGCTCGTAGACATCAGGATAAAATGATGCAATTACCGGGTTTACACATACAAAATCATCTTGAGTAAGTGAATCTGTACATCCTTCTGCAGTCGTACTTATTAGCGTAACATTGTAGCATCCATAGGAATCGTATGTATTTATTACACTACCCATTTGAGTTGACGATGCACCGTTTCCGAAAACCCACAGGACAGATTCACTAGAAGGTCCATTTGTCAGATCCGTAAAGGTTGGTGAAAAAGGCACACAACCTCCATAGGTCATATCCGTCGAAAACAGAACATCAGGCAAAGGATTTACAATCACCTCAATATCCGCAGTGTCTGTACAACCATTTATATCATAACCAATTACTGTATATGTTGAAGTTGATCCAGGAATGAATGACACACTATCCGTGACTCCTTGGTCCCAAACATATACAGATGCTCCCTCTCCCCAAAGTATGGTGCTTTCGCCATCACAAATGAAGTCATCTGAAGCATTTGCAGTAATTACGGGTAAAGGATTCACAACGACCTCCACTGTATCTGCCTCTAAACATCCATTTGCAGCTGTACCAATTACAACGTATGAATTAGTTGCCACAGGGGAAAATGGAATTCCATCGATTACGCCATTATTCCATTGATATAATATCGCATCTCCTGAGGCAGTCAGTGTAACTGAATCAGTGAAACAAATTGCCTGGTCAGGACCAGCATCAACAACTGGTGGAATTTCCAAAAGATAAGTAACCGTGACATCATCAGTGTTTTGACACAAATTTGCATCTGTACCAATCACGGTATAGGTAATTGTTGAGTTTGGATTAAAGGGAACACCATTAATAACTCCATTGTCCCAACTGTAACTAATTGCACCTGTTGCTGTCAAAGTGATTGATTGACCGAAACACAAGGTGGTATCAGCCCCAGCATATACGTCTGGTAAAGGATGAACCACTATCGAAAAGTTTTCAGACGCTCCAAAACAACCATTAGCACTTGGCGTTACGGTAATATTGGCAACTAAATCTGTAGTTCCCGTATTTGATGTAATAAATGAGTTTATATCACCAACTCCAGAACCTGAAAGCCCTATTGCTGCATTATCATTGACCCAATCATATTGATTTATTGCCATATTTCCTGTAAATGGAATGAGCAATGTAGCATCCTCAGCACAATATTCTAATGGATCTATAGGATCAACAATCGGAGTAGGATAAACTACAATATGAATGGTGTCATTAATTCCTGGGCATCCATTCACCGTAGGAGTAATTACTATTGTAGCATCTTGTGTAGTTGTACCGAGATTTTCAGATACGAAAGCAGGAATAAAATCTGAACCTGTTGTACCTAATCCTATTGAGCTATTATCATTAACCCAAGTATAAACTGAACTTGAATTATTTCCAATAAAATCTATTTGTGGGACTATATCTCCCGAACAAACTGTATCACTTATTGCATTAACGGTAGATATTGGATTTACGGTTATCGTCACGGTTTGTGCTGTTCCTATACAACCATTGAGTACCGGTGTGACCGTAATATTTCCCACTTGGATATCTTGACTGATATTATTTGCATTAAAGGAGGGGATATTTCCTACTCCACTTGAAGGTAAACCAATAGAAACGTTATCATGCGTCCATCCAAAAGTTGTTGTATCTGTCATCGTACCTTCAAAAATTATCTCATCAGTATCATCGTTTGCACAGATGTTTTGAGGCGCTACAGGGTCAACCGTTGGAATTGGTTTGACCAAAATTTGAAAAACCTGAGTTGTACCAACACAACCATTCAAAACAGGCTCAACGGTAATTGTCGCCAGTTGATTAACTAGATCTGTATTTGTTGCAGTAAATGACAAAATATCACCTGTTCCGGAAGCTGGCAAACCAATGGAAATATTATCATTTACCCAGTTGTAAGTTGAAGAACCACTACTCCCGTTAAAAATATAGTCAATAGTAGGATCATTATGGCAATATTCATCTATTCCTCCCGAAACTACAACTGTAGATATTGGGTTTACAGTAATAGTAGCTGTAATAGCATCTCCCGTACACCCATTAAAAGAAGGAACAACGTTTATCGTCGCTATTTGAGGAGTATTACTGCTATTGTCAACAGTAAAGGATGGAATGTCACCAATTCCTGAACCAACTAGTCCAATTGAGACATTATCATTTAACCAATCATATTGAGTTCCCGCTAGGTCTCCTGTAAAGAAAATTTCATCCGAATCCTCACCCGAACAATGCTCTTGATTTACCGGTGTTGCAAAAGCATTAGGTTGAGGTTTAACTGTAATGGTAAATGTTTGAGGCACCCCTAGGCATCCATTATATTCAGGTGTAACCGTAATAATGGCATCCTGATCAACAAGACTTGTGTTATCAGCAACAAAAGACAATATATCACCAGACCCTGATGCTGCCAACCCAATCGACGTATTATCGTTAGTCCAAATAAAGCTGGTTGTTGGATTTGGTCCAGTAAATAGCACATCATCAGTGTCATCTCCCTCACAATGTATTTGATCTGACGGATCATCAACAATTGGAATCGGGTCGATCGTTGTAATCAAGAAAGTTTCTGATGTCCCAATACAACCATTGAGTTCTGGAGTTACTGTTATGGTTGCAGAAATAACAGAGTTACCCGAATTCTGAGCTATGAATGAAGGGATATTCCCTGTCCCTGACGCTGGGAGTCCAATGGCCACATTATCATTTGTCCAGTTATAATTGGTTATTAGTGGTAAATTTCCAGTAAAAATAACTTCATCCGATGCTGAATTGACACACAAAGGTTGATCAGGGATCGGTCCGTCAACTGTAGGAATAGGCTTAACCACGATAGTAATGGTTTCTGGTATTCCATCACAACCATTTAATGTTGGAACAACTGTGATTGTAGCTGTTTGTACATCCGCAGTAGGATTCTGAGCCACAAAAGAAAGTATATCGCCTGATCCTGAAGCTGCTAATCCAATAGTTATATTGTCATTTGTCCAGTTATAAGTTGCACCAGCAGGTCCAAAATTACCGTCAAAAAGAATTGGGTCAGTATTATCTCCACTACACCATTCTTGGCTTGGATTAGGGAATACTGTCGGTTTAGGCTCTACAGTTATTGAAAAATTCTCTGTTTCGCCAGTACAACCATTGAATGAAGGAGTCACAACAAAATCAGAAGTTTGAGTGACGAGACTTGTGTTTATCGCAGTGAATGACGGAATATCTCCAAAACCAGGTGACCCAATACCTATAGATATATTACTATGTGTCCAATCATAACTAGCCCCCGGAATATTTCCTGAAAAATCAACTGGGATTGTTGGGTCATCGTGACAAATGGTTTGTGTGACAGGCACAACACTTACTGTTGGAACTGGCTTTACCGTAATTTGAAATTCTTGTATAACACCTGTACATCCCGTTAGGACCGGGTCAACCGCAATTGTAGCAACTTGGTCAACTGTTCCTGAATTAATGAGTGTGAATCCACCAATATCACCTGTTCCAGAAGCTGGTAACCCAATTGAAGTATTGTCATTGGTCCATTCATAAACGGTATTTAGCACATTACCTGTAAATACAACTCCCGGAAAATCTTGACCGCCACAGAATTCAAAAGGACCTACAGGATCAACTTGTAAAATTGGAGTTACAATAATTTGAAAAGTAACACTTGGTCCAGGACAACCATTGTAGCTTGGAGTAACTGTTATGGTAGCAGTATCTAATAATCCAGAAATATTTGTTGTTGTAAAAGATGGTATATCTCCAGCTCCAGAAGCTGCAAGACCAACATCTGTATTATCGTTTGTCCAGGAGTAAGTTGTGCCAACTACATTGGAGGTAAAGTTAATATCCGCAGTATTATTCGTTACACAAATCGTTTGATCAACCGGCACATCCATTTCAGGGGATGGATTTACAATAATTTCAAAAGTTTCAGGATCTCCATCACATCCATTTAATTCAGGAGTTACAGTCACAGTTGCGGTGATAGGAGAATTTGAGGTATTTTGAGCAGTGAAAGATAAAATACTTCCAGAACCTGCATTGGCCAAGCCTATTGTTGTATTATTGTTCGTCCAATTATAGGTTATCCCTGGATCACTTCCTGTAAATATTATGTCAGTTGTGGGTAAACCATCACAAGCCACCTCATCGGCAGGGTCATCCATTGTTGAATTTGGATACACCTCAATGGTAAATGTTTGTGGAGTTCCAGGACAACCATTTAAAAGAGGAGTAACCGTAATATTTGCAGTCTGCGTTACTGCCGTTGTGTTTAATCCAATAAAAGACAGAATATTGCCACTACCACTCGCAGGAATACCGATTGAAGGATTATCATTCAACCAATCGAAGGTAAGTGTTGGATCAGAACCCGAAAATATAACATCTGTAGTATTCGTATTTACACAAATTGCTTGATCGGCCGGGAGATTCATTGTAGAAATCACCTCTACATTAATCGTGACAATCTGGTCATTACTTTGACAACCCGTTGCATCTGCCGTTGCGTTAATTACATAATCTACAGATTGAACAAATCCTGTATTATTCACTAAGATGTCATCAATTGTCGAAGAATTTTGTGGCGTTAAAGACTCACCTGAAAGAGATGGATTATCCGCCTGAGCTTGCCAAGTGTATGTTGCAGGAATGCTACTTGAAATATTATAATCAACAGACAAACCTGAACATGCATCATCAATTGAAGCTGAAGACAAATGTGGTGCCGGATTAATTGTGATTTCTACCTCATCTGTTTGAGCCGTACATGGACCAGCTGGGTCATTCGAAGTGATTGTAAGAACCACAAATCCATTTGCAATATCATCTAAAGACGGCGTAAATGTTGGATTAAGTGCCGTATTTCCTGGTAAGAATACTCCCGTACTTCCAGACCAAGTTGCACTCACAGCGGAACCTCCAACTGAACCATTAAGAACAATATCATCACCTTCACATATCACTTCATCTACTCCAGCTGAAACTATGGCTGAAGTTGAAAATAAGATTTCAATAACATCCGATTCAGGACCACATGTACCAACAGGGTCATCCGATGTTAATGTAAGAATTACGTTACCCGCACTTAATTCTGCAGCAGTAGGTGTATACACAGCATTTAAATCACTGGTGTTTGGATTGAATATTCCAGCACCACCTGACCAAGATCCGGTAATAATTCCTCCTGTAATGGATCCGTTAAGTTGGACATCTTGACCAGCACACCAAACTTCTGTTGCAGGACCTGCGTCAACAATCGCCTCTGGATTAATAGATAACTCCATCTGATCGCTTACAGCTACACATGGTCCAACTGGGTCATCAGAGGTAAGTGTAAAGGTTATGATTCCAACAGACAGGTCTCCTGCACTTGGAATATATGTCGGATTTAGTGCAGTTGCATCAGGCACAAAGCTTCCTGTTCCCGTTGTTGTCCATGTTACACTAGATGTTCCTCCTCCAATTGTTCCACTCAATACAGCAACGTCATTTGAGCAAATGGTTTGATTAGCACCGGCATTTACAATTGCCAATGGAAAGATGTCAATCACTACATCATCTGTTGAGTTTCCACATAATCCCGTAGGGTCGTCTGTAGTCAATGTAATCGTGACGGAACCTGCATTGATGTCATCAATACTTGGCGTATAAGTTGCTATTGCCGCTGCGGTGTTATCAAAAGAACCTGTTCCTGAAGAAGACCATGTCAAAGATGTTGCTGTACCCCCAATGGTCCCAGAAACAGAG
>WTIB01000331.1:6786-8282 GCA_011522905.1 Crocinitomicaceae bacterium
ATAATCAGGCGTTAAATCATTTACACTTGGACTAAAAGAACCTCCTCCATTTGTCCAAGTAACACTTGTTCCTGCTCCACCAATTACAGCATTCAATCCAATAGTTTCCCCAACACATTCGTCTAACGGTGTTGTGACGAATAAAGTCGCTGCTTCACTTAAGGTGAGAACCATATCGTCAGAAGATGCATTACATGGCCCCGCTGGGTCGTCAGTTGTTAAAGTTAATACTATACTTCCGGCTATCAAATCCCCGGCACTTGGTGTATATGTAGCATTTAACAAATTATTATCATCAAAAGTACCTGTACCACTTGTAGTCCATGAGGCTGAAGTTGCCGAACCTCCAATTGACCCACTTAACGTGATATCATCATCTGAGCAAATAGATGCATCAACGCCAGCTGAAACTTGAACCGTATCATTTAAAGTAATATCTATCTGATCAGATAATGAGGTACAAGGACCTGCACCATCTGGATCATCTACGAGTATGATAAGAGAAACAGAACCTGCAGCATTTTCTGTAGTAGAAGGTACATAATCTGGTGTAACAACATTCACACTTGGTGTAAACAATCCTCCTCCATTTGACCATGTGACAGTAGTTGCGGAACCACCAATTGTAGCATCGAGAGTAATTGTTTCTCCAATACACTCAGTTATCGGAGAATTTACTACCAATGTTGCAGCTTCATTGATTGTCAAAATCATATCATCACTTTCAGGCGCACAAACTCCTATCGGATCATCTGTAGTTAATGTAAGTGTAACAAAACCTGCAACTAAATCTCCAGCACTAGGTGTATATGTCGCACTTAAAAGATTAACATCATCAAAACTACCCGAACCGTTTGAAGTCCAGCTTGCAGAAGAAGCAGTTCCACCAAAAGAGCCATTTAAGGTATATGTTGCATCCGAACATACCACTCCATCAACATTGGCATCGGCAGAAGCCGGTGATTCAAAAGTAAAAGTGACATCATCTGATAATGCGGTACAGGGCCCAGCAGGATCATCTGTAGTTAAGGTTAAGGTTAATGTCCCAAAAGCAATTTCTGCCGCTGTAGGTGTATACAATGCATTTAGGTCAGTATCATTTGGTGTGAAACTACCACTTCCTCCGGTCCATTGTGCAGATGTTGCTGCGCCACCTATCGAACCATTCAACTGTATATCAAGATTTGAACATACCGGTTCATCATCGCCCGCATCTACAAGAACATCAGTGGCAATAACAATAAGAATATCGTCAGTACCAGACAAACAAGGACCAGCACCATCAGGATCATCTGTAGTTGCCGTTAATGTCAAACCACCTGCACCAATTTCAGCCACGGTCGGTGTGTAATCAATATTTTCAGTATTTATGTTAGGGGTATACACTCCGTTACCTCCCGACCAAGTAATTGTCGTAGCGGTTCCTCCAATAGCAGATGTGATGGATACTGTTGCATCATTACAGCTTCCTGCAGAAGATGTTGATATAGTTACAG